>NZ_JAEMGT010000128.1:0-14798 GCF_017655185.1 Rahnella sp. ChDrAdgB13
GCTACAGGATCGGGAATGTGGTGATCTGATCCTGATTACGGCCAAAAGTTCGATTTATTCAACAAAGCCCCTTTATGGCTGTGCTGGTGATTGGCCTGATGGGATCTTATCTTCTGACATTGTGCATCTCGCGGTTTCTGTTCCGGCACGACATAAAAACCAGCGCCATTCAGTCGCTGGTTTGTGCGTTTCCGGATATGGCGTATTTCGGCGCGCCGGTTCTGGCCGTGCTTATCGGGCCGGAAGGTTTTCTCGGCGTGCTGGTCGGCAACCTGATCACCAGCGTACTGATGATCCCGCTGACGATCGTTCTGATCCGCATGGGGGATAAAGACAGTGAACTGACCGGGCAGGGTAGTTTGGGCAAAATGATTCTGACCAATCTATTTAAAGCGGTGCGAAACCCGATTGTGTGGATCCCGGTTCTCGGGGTCATCATGAGTCTGGCGGGGATCAAAATCCCGGAACTGCTGTCATCTTCGGTTGAAATGATGGGGAAAACGGCAGGGGGGATTTCATTATTCGCGCTGGGGCTGTTGTTCTTCGGCGAACGTCCGACGCTAAATATCCATACGTTTACCAACATCGGGATGAAGAACCTCATTCAGCCCGCCATCATGGCCGCCGCCGGGATAGCATTTGGGCTGAGCCATACGCTGATGCAGCAGGTGGTGATTATCGGTGCCACGCCGTCGGCGATTGCCGCCGGAATGTTTGCGGTGCGCAGCGATACCTACGTGGAATCCGCGTCGTCTTCCATTCTCATCGGCACTGCACTCGGAATTGTGACGGAAGGGATCGTGATTTTTATGATGTCTTAGCGCGGGAAATGCAGTGACCTGAGCTGATAAAAAAGGCCCGCCATTTTCGGCGAGCCTTTTATTTTACTGCAATGCGATTACTTCACGCATTTAGCACATTGGTTTTGCTGAATCTGCTGGAAGAAGTCGTTGCCTTTGTCATCCACCAGGATGAACGCCGGGAAGTTTTCTACTTCAATTTTCCAGATGGCTTCCATCCCTAATTCAGGATATTCAACGCATTCCAGGCTCTTGATGCTTTGCTGAGCCAGAACCGCTGCCGGGCCGCCGATGCTGCCCAGATAGAAGCCGCCATGTTTGTGACACGCATCCGTAACTTGCTGGCTGCGGTTGCCTTTTGCCAGCATGATCATGCTGCCGCCGTTTGATTGCAGAAGATCTACGTAGGAATCCATACGGCCTGCGGTGGTCGGGCCGAGGGAACCGGACGCATAACCTTCTGGCGTTTTCGCCGGGCCTGCATAGTAAATCGGGTGATCTTTAACGTACTGTGGCAAACCTTCTCCGTTATCCAGACGCTCTTTCAGTTTGGCGTGCGCAATGTCACGGCCCACGATAATCGTACCGCTCAGGGAAAGGCGGGTTGATACCGGATATTCAGATAGCTGCGCGAGGATTTCTTTCATCGGACGGTTCAGGTCAACTTTAACGGCTTCGCCTTCGCCTGCATGACGCAGTGACTCAGGGATATATTTGCCCGGATTGCTTTCCAGTTTCTCAATCCAGATACCGTCTTTGTTGATTTTCGCGCGGATGTTACGGTCAGCGGAGCAGGAAACGCCCATGCCTACCGGGCAGGAAGCGCCGTGGCGTGGCAGACGGACAACGCGGATGTCGTGAGCAAAGTATTTGCCACCGAACTGTGCGCCGAGGCCCAGATTGTTCGCTTCAACCAGCAATTCCTGTTCGAGCTGTACGTCGCGGAACGCCTGACCGTGTTCGTTGCCTTCAGTTGGCAGGCCATCGTAGTAATGTGTTGACGCCAGTTTCACCGTTTTCAGCGTGGCTTCAGCAGAAGTACCGCCGATAACAAACGCGATATGGTACGGAGGGCAGGCCGCTGTACCCAGCGTGCGCATTTTCTCAACCAGATAACCTTTCAGTTTCGCCGGGGTGATCAGCGCTTTGGTTTCCTGATAAAGATAGGTTTTGTTCGCCGAACCACCGCCCTTAGCGATGCACAGGAATTTGTACTCGTCGCCATCGACGCTGTAGAGATCGATTTGCGCTGGCAGGTTGGTGCCGGTGTTCACTTCTTTGTACATATCCAGCGCAGCATTCTGGGAATAGCGCAGGTTATCTTCAATGAACGTGTTGTACACGCCCTGGGAAAGGCTGGCTTCGTCGTTGCCACCAGTCCAGACGCGCTGGCCTTTTTTGCCCATGATGATCGCGGTGCCGGTGTCCTGGCAGGTTGGCAGAATGCCTTTCGCGGCGATCTCTGAGTTTCTCAGGAACTGCAATGCCACGTATTTGTCGTTTTCGCTGGCTTCCGGATCATCCAGGATGGCGGCAACTTGTTGCTGATGTGCAGGACGCAGCATGAAAGAAGCATCGTGAAATGCGTGCTGAGCCAGCAGGGTAAGCGCTTCGGGCGCGACTTTTAAAACGTCTTCACCGTCAAACTGGCTGACAGAAACGTGCTCTTTGGTCAGCAGATAGTATTCGGTTTCGTCTTTGGAAACGGGGAAGGGATTCTGATAGTAGAAAGGTTTATTCGACATTGTTTTCTCACTTAATCCGTTATGGCCGCCACGGGTACAACGATTTTCAGGAAGAGTACGGGAAAATCACGGCGACGTTTCTATTCGTTCCGTATGTTGCCAGCCAAATACACAGGCTGGCAACGTGGTTTAACTGTTTTATTTCAGTAAATGCTCTGTTAATGCTTTGTGGGTGATTTTATGCGCACCCTCAGAACATCATCACCATCCACGGGTAGCCGATAACCAGTAATGCGACCAGGAAGATTGCACCGAAGATGGTGCCCAGACGCCAGTAATCTTTGGTTGGCAGATAACCACTCCCGTAGTAAATCGGACTCGGGCCAGTGCCGTACGGTGTGATGATCCCCATAACACCCAGAGACGTCACCATCAGCAGACAGAACACCTGCATATTGATGCCCGGAATGGCAGCACCAATAGTCAGCATAGCCGGTAAAAGTGCGGTGGTGTGTGCGGTGGTGCTGGCAAAAAGATAGTGTAAGAGGTAGAACGCCAGCAGCAGGGCGATAGTCGCCGCGCCCGGAGAAATGCCGCCCATCAACGCTGCGCCCTCTTTACCCAGCCAGGCAATGAAACCAGTACGGGACAGGCCGTCGGCCAGTGCAACCAGCGTGGCGAACCAGGCAAAGGTGTTCCAGGCCGGTTTGTTGCTGGTGATATCGTTCCAGTTCAGCACGCCGGTCCACAACATCAGAACCACGACCAGCAGGGCAGCCATTGCTGGCTCAATGAAGCTGGCGGCAAAAATCCACATCGCCAGCGCACAGCATACGAAGACCAGCAGCAGAATTTCGTGACGGGACATTCTGCCCAGTTTAGCCAGTTCAGAAGTCGCCCATTTTGGCACTTCGTCATTCACTTTGACTTCCGGCGGGTAGAACCAGTAGGCCAGCAGCGGCATAGTCAGCAGCAACAGCAAGCCGACTGGCAGGAACGCCATGAACCAGGTGCCCCAGGAAATGTTGATCCCGGTGACGCTGTTCACGATGCCCAGCGCCAGCAGGTTAGGTGCCAGTGCAGACAGGAACATCGAACTGGTGATACATGCCGCAGTGATCGCAACCCACATCAGATAAGAACCGATTTTACGCGCACTCGGGTCGTTAGGTTTTGAGCCGTACAGCGGGGGCAGGTTGGCAATGATCGGGTAGATCGTGCCGCCGCTGCGTGCGGTATTGGACGGTGTGAACGGCGCCAGCAGCAGGTCTGCGAAAGTGATGGCATAACCGAGCGTCAGGCTGCGGCGACCGAGATATTTCACCAGGATCAGCGCCAGACGGCGGCCAAACTGGGTCTTATCGTAGCCCGCGGCAAACATGAATGCCCCGAAGATTAACCAGACCGTGGAGTTACCAAAACCGCTGACTGCCCATTTAAAGGACTGCGCAGCCATTTTAAATTTCGGATCCGCCAGCTCTGCCGGGCTGAACAACAACCACTGGCTGAAGAGAGCGATAACCACGACGCCGGTCAGGCCGATAACGGCACCTGGCAATGGCTCGAAGATCAGGCCTACGATGACACCGACAAAAATGGCGAAGAAATGCCATGCGTAGGGTTCAAGGCCATCAGGAGTAGGAACCAGCAGCAACAGAACCGCCACCAGCACGGGAAGTAACATAAAGATCCAGCGATTTTTTTTGCCGGATTCGGCTTTTTTCGCTGGCTCTTTCACCGCAGTTTTTGTTATTTCGCTCATAATATTTATCTTAGGTAGTTAGGAATATTGTGATGATGCTTAGGTAAAATGTCTTATGCGTTTTTTTAGTTATTTTGCTTTTTTTTAGTTATTTAACGTTGCCCGTTTCTTATTGAAAACCTGCCCCGTTATTATTATTTGTGTTTGGTAGATGTCATTCCCCTTAAGAGGGAGGAAATGTTTATATAATGCGTTTTCCCTATTTATTACTGTTGATCTTGATCAATAAAATACGGTGGCAGTTTAATTTTTAGAATGAATAAATGCCCTGAAGAGACGCTATTAAATCAAACTGCCGGGAAGGGGGTGATGGGAGTATTTTTGCGGATGTAACCCTGGCATAAACAGAGGTATTCATAAATGAGAGTCATTCACATCTATGAGCCTGACACTAGGGATGCCTCTGGCCTTGCGGGCAGGCGAAATCTCTGATTTCTTGGGGGAAATCCGGCCCCGGATGTAATAGTTATCTGATTATATAAATACAAATAAGATCGTATTTTACACGAATGTGATTATTTATTTTTTAGCGTTAACATATTTTTAATATAACAGGCATTAAGTTAATAGATAAATAGTTAATAAACTAATGTAAGAGGTTTTGAAACTAAAAATAAAACTATATTAAAAGCATCAGACCGGCATCGAAAAAAAACACAAATAATAATCACATATTTCGTCAAATAGCGGCCGGTAAAGAATTCAGAAAATTAATACTTAAAATTTGGAGTTATCATTATGAGCACCAACCAACCGCTATTGAGTCCGTTCACTCTGCCAAATGGTACCGTACTGAAAAACCGTTTCCTGATGGCACCCATGACCACCTGCACCGGTTTTTATGATGGTACCGTCACCAGCGAACTGGTGGAGTATTACCGTGCCCGCGCTGGCAGTATCGGCACCGTTATAGTGGAATGTTGTTTTGTTGATGATAAAGGCCTCGCATTCCCGGGCGCTATTGGTATCGACAATGACAGCAAAATTGCCGGTCTGGCGAAAATTGCCGAAGCAGTGAAATCTCAGGGTTCCAAAGCGCTGTTGCAGATTTATCACGGCGGCCGCATGAGCGAACCCAAACTGATTGGCGGACAGCAGCCGGTTGCGCCAAGTGCGCTGGCCGCTCCGCGTGACGGTGCAGCAACCCCGGCTGCGTTAACCGCCGAAGAAGTCGATGGCATGATTGCCAAATTTGGTGAAGCGACCCGCCGCGCGATTGAGGCCGGTTTCGACGGCGTGGAAATTCACGGCGCGAATACTTACCTTATCCAGCAGTTTTTCTCCCCGAACTCCAACCAGCGTAACGACAAATGGGGCGGCAGCCGCGAAAACCGCGCGCGCTTCCCGCTGGCGGTGCTGGATATCACCCATGAAATAGCGCAGAAATACGCCGATTCCTCTTTCATTATTGGCTACCGTTTCTCGCCGGAAGAACTCGAAGAACCGGGCATTCGCTTCACTGATACGATGTACCTGCTCGAACAGCTGGCGGCGCGTGGCCTGGATTATCTTCATTTCTCCCTCGGTTATTCGCTGCGTCCTTCCATCGTCGATACCACAGACCCGACGCCGCTTATCGACAAATATGTCGCGATGCGTTCTGAGGTGCTGGCGGCCATCCCGGTGATGGGCGTGGGCGGTATTGTGAATAAAGCCGACGCGGAGCTGGCGCTGGAACATGGCTACGACATGATTGCCATCGGTAAAGCCTGCATTGCTTATCCGGACTGGACCGACCGTATTGCGAATGATCAGAAACTCGAGCTGTTTATCGATAGCACACAGCGCGAAGCCCTGACCATTCCTGAACCGCTGTGGCGCTTCTCGCTGGTTGACGCGATGATCCGCGACATGAGCATGACGTCGAAAAAATTCAAAGCCGGTATTTTCCAGGAAAAAGTGCAAGACAATGCGCGTGAACTGGCGATTAACGTCAGTCTTGAAACCGACCGCATCTCTGACATCGTGCTGGAGGCCGGTGCGGATCTGGATGTGGAATTCACCACCAGCTTCGACATCATCCGTACACGTATTCTGGATGCAAACAGCCCGCATGTTGACGCCGTTACGGGGGCAACAGAACAGAGTGAAGCAGTGAAGAAAGCGGTATCCAAAGCCATAGCGAAATCCTGCAAAGCGCAATTGCTGGAAGAGGGCGGCAACCTCTCCGAACCGCAAAACTACGACGTGGTGGTGGTTGGCAGCGGCGGTGCCGGTCTGGCGGCAGCGATTCAGGCCTGTGATGAAGGCGCAAAAGTGCTGATCGTTGAGAAAATGTCTACCATCGGCGGCAACACCATCAAAGCCTCCGTGGGTATGAACGCCGCGGAAACCCGTTTCCAAAAACTTAAAGGCATTGAAGACAGCAAAGAGCTGTTCTATCAGGAAACCCTGAAAGGCGGACAGTTTAAAAACAACACCGTACTGCTGAAAGAATTCATCGAGCGCGCCCCGCAGGCCGTCGAATGGCTGGCTACACACAACATTGAACTCAGCGATATCACCATTACCGGCGGGATGAGCATCGACCGTACACACCGTCCGGCAGACCGAAGTGCAGTCGGCGGCTTCCTGATAAGCGGCCTGGTGAAAAACCTCAACAAACGCAATATCGACGTGATGCTGGATACGTCCGTGACCGAAATCCGTTACACCAACGGCGCGGTGCAGGGCGTAGAACTGCTCAACGATGAAAACGAAGTGCTGACGGTAAACGCCAGAAGCGTGATTGTTGCGACAGGTGGTTTCAGCGCCAACCGCGATATGGTCGTGAAATATCGTCCCGAGTTGGACGGTTTCGTGACCACTAACCACAAAGGCGCGACCGGTGGCGGTATTGCCATTCTGGAAAAAATCGGTGCAGCTACCGTTGATATGGGTGAAATTCAAATTCACCCCACCGTGGAACAGACAACGTCTTATCTGATTTCCGAAGCCATCCGTGGCGGCGGCGCGATTCTGGTCAGTCAGGCGGGACATCGCTTCTTCAATGAGATGGAAACACGCGACAAAGTTTCTGCAAAAATCATCGGTCTGCCAGAGAAATTTGCCTACGTGGTCTTCGACGAGCAGGTGCGTTTAAACAACAAAGCCGCGGATGAGTATATTGCGCGCGGTTTCGTTATCAGCGGAGCAACGCCACGTGAACTGGCCGCTAAGCTGGAAATGGGGTCAGACGCGTTCCTCGCTACGCTGGAAACTTACAACGTTGCGGTGGATAAACAAGACGATGCTGAATTTGGTCGTAAAACGGCGATGCGTCATCCGATCAATCAGGGGCCGTTTTACGCAATCCGTATCGCGCCGGGGGTTCACCACACCATGGGCGGCGTAACCATTAATACCGATACCTGCGTGCTGGATGCTCAGAAACAGGTGCTCAGCGGTGCATTTGCAGCCGGTGAAGTGGTCGGCGGGATCCACGGGGGCAACCGTATCGGCGGGAATGCCGTTGCAGATATCATTATCTTCGGTATTCTTGCTGGACAGAACGCAGCGAAATACGCGATGCAATAAAAAACCGTTTTCCTTCCGGTTGTACGGAGTCTGGCAACGCTAAGCCAGCGCCTGTAACCCGTAAGGTTAAGGTTTCAGTTCAACGTAAAGCCTGTCCCGCATCGCTGTGGGGCGGGCTTTTCACATTTCTTCTTTATGGTCTTAAGGCCTGCTTTTGGGTAAATCTGATGACACCAGACGAACGTGTTTATGCTTACTCCGCCGTTTTAATGGGTTCGCCCATTCTTCTCAAGCTGTTTGAACATAATGAAACTCTGGCCTCCAACGTTTTCCGGCTCATCAAACTTCAGGAAAACAAACTGACGGTTAACCGCCAGCAATCTGAAGTGATGTCGGTTAACCATGCGGCAGGCAATCACGCTGTTGCCGTCAGCAAACCGGTGTTTGACCTGATCAGCCGGGCGAAAGCCGTGAGCGTACAGGAAAACAGCAGTTTTAATTTCACCATCGGCCCGCTGGTGAAGCGCTGGAAAATCGGTTTTAGCGGCAACAGCGTGCCTGCTGCCACTGACTTACAGGCGCTGCTGAAGATCACGGATCCGCATGACGTGATCCTCGACGAAGGATCGCAGTCCGTTTTTCTGCATAAAACGGGGATGGAAATTGATCTTGGCGCGATTGCCAAAGGCTATATTGCTGACGTGGTTCGGGATTTTTTGCGTGAACAGCAGGTGACTCAGGCGCTCATCAATCTGGGTGGCAATGTGCAAACACTGGGCGCAGGGGCTGAAGGCGCCTGGGCGATTGGCCTGAAAAAGCCATTTTCTGATCCGGAGTCGCTGATTGGCGTGATAAACGTGACGAACAAATCGGTGGTGACATCGGGCATTTATGAACGGTATTTCGAGCTAAACGGCCAGCGTTACCATCATATTCTCGACCCGAAAACCGGTTATCCGCTGGATAATGAGCTTCTCAGCGTGACGATTATTTCCGATGATTCGATTGACGGTGATATCTACACCACGCTGCTTTACGGCATGGGCGTAAAAAAAAGCCTCAGGTACTTGCAAAATGTCCCGCACATTGAGGCTGTTTTTGTCACGAAAGACCAGCAGATTATCTTCTCGTCGCAGCGGCAGTTTACGTTCACGCCGCTGGACCCGGAGTATCACATTACTGGCAGTATTGCTTAAGCAGCGAGTAATGATCGGCCTGTAAGCGATAGCGGTAAACTGGCCTGCCTGTCACGCCATAGTGAATGCTGGTGAAGAGGATGTTCATCTGTGCCAGCCATATCAGGTATTTACGACAAGACACCCGGGAAATATTCACTGAACTGGCGAGTTCGTCGGTGGAGAATTCCATCGTCGGATGCTCGTCAATCCACTGGCACAGCGTGCGCAGCGTTTGTGGCGTGAGGCCTTTCGGCAGCTTTTTGGATTCTACCGCCGCCGGGTTATTGCCATGAATTAACCGGTCAACGTCCGACTGCTCGTAATATTGCTGGTTATCCATCAGCGTTTTTTTCTGCTGCCAGCCCGTCAGTGCTTCCTCGAAACGGGAAAACTGGAACGGCTTGATCAGATAATCCACAACGCCGTAATTCAGCGATTTTTTGATGGTTTCAGCATCGGCGGCAGATGAAATCACGATCACGTCGATAGGGCGGCGGGCATCGCGCAGCTCAGGAAGTAAATCCAGGCCGTTGTCCTGCTGCATGTACACATCGAGTAAAATCAGGTCGATAGACAGTTCTGAATTCAAAACCAGATCTTTCGCCTGTTGTAACGTCGACGCCGTACCGCAGCACGCGAAGCCTTCAATCTGGCCCACGTAGCAGCGGTTCAATTCGGCTACCATGGCATCATCATCAACTATCAGCACATTGATCAAGAACTTGTCCTCTCACCATCCCAGGGAAGTTGTACAAAAAATTGGGTATACACATCGGGTTCGGATTCCACGTTAATGGTTCCGCCGAGGCTTTCAACTTGCTGTTTTGCAAGGAACAACCCCATACCACGTTGATCACCCTTGGATGAAACACCTTTCTCAAATATCGCCTCGACGTTCGCCGGTGTAATCCCCGGTCCGTCGTCACTGACAACGCAGGCCAGCGAGCCATTCTGATAATGTAACAGCACGCTGACTTCGCCGTCCGGCTGGTCACCAAGCGCATCCAGCGCATTTTCAATCAGATTTCCCAGCACGGTGATCAGCGCCGCGACCTGATTTTCATTATTGTTATCAGGCAACAGACTGTCGTCGCTGAGGGTCAGCAAATGCCGGGTATCCGAGGCACGGTTAATTTTACTCAGCAGAAATCCGGCGATGACCGGAGACTTGATTTTCAGCAGCAGTGATCCGATTTCAGCCTGATAATTATTGGCCGTTTTGAGAATGTAATCTTCCAGTTGCGCGTAACTTTTCATGTGCAGTAAACCCAGTATCACATGGAGTTTATTCATAAACTCATGCGAGCGTTCCCGCAGCGAATCGGCATAGTTTACCATGCCACTCAGGCGCTGCATCAACTGGCTGACTTCCGTCTTGTCCCTGAAGGTACAAATTGCGCCAATAATGACGCCGTTATTGCGCACCGGCACGGTATTGCTCAGCAGCAAACGACCTTTGTAGTTAATCTCTTCGTCACGGCGCGGAACGCCGGTATTGAGCACGTCGCGCAGGTTGGCGATAAGCGGCAGGGAATCCGCATTCGGCTCCACGTCCGTGGCGGTTTCCTGAAATATCTGGCGGGCGGTCTGGTTGATGAGCGTCACATGTGCGTCCTGGTCAACGGCTATCACACCTTCTTTGATGGATTGCAGCATCGCCTGGCGCTGTTCGAACAGCGTCGAAATCTCATAAGGCTCCAGCCCGAACAGAATGCGTTTCAGCATTTTGACCAGGAACCAGGTGCCCAGTGCGCCAACCATCATGCCAAACAGCACGGTCCAGAGAATACTCCAGCGGCTTTTATTAATTTGCTCGGTGACTTTTACCAGCGAAATTCCGATGGCGACAACGCCGATTTGCTTGTGATGATCGTCATACACCGGCGTAAAGACGCGCAACGCTTTATCCAGCGTCCCTTTATTTATAGAGACATTTTCGTTGCCGAGCAGCGCGGGATTGATGTCATCCCCGATAAAATGATGACTGATCACATCCGTATTCGGGTGTGAGAAACGGATGCCGTCCATATTTGTGACAACGACAAACAGCAGGTCGTTGCGCTTTTGTACGGCGCTGGCAATCGGCTGGATTATCCCGCTGTCCGGAGAAAGGGAAAGGGCGTGTTTCACTTCGGGGGAATCCGCCAGCGTTCTCGCCACAGCCAGCGCTTTATCTTTGACGCCATCACGCGTGGTATCGCTGACCTGGACAAAATAGAGCAGATGAACAACCAGCAGCACGGAAGCAATCACAGCGCTGATCATCAGAATTACGGAAGTGCTGAGTTTCATGGGGTGCTTGCGCACTGATTGACGTTGCTGCGAGTCGCTCATGGGAGCCCCAAAGAGAAAAGAGCAGAATGCTCATGAATGATAATTAATAGTTCGCGTTAAACGTCCTGCGCCGATGTACTGACCCTGGCATGAACGATGAACTAACCCTGTTCAGCCATAATGATAAGTCTATTCGCTTGATCTTACCGCTATTTAATACTTTCTAAAGTGCGTTTTGCGGCGTGTCTTCCAATGCTGCAAAGAAAAAAGGCCTGAATCTCTTCAGGCCTTACAGACACGAACGTAAAAGGTCTTACTGGAAGTAGATATCGCCGTTTTCGGCTTTAGTGATCTTACCGTCAGTGTCGGTGATCAGCGCGTAGCTGCCGCCGATATATGTCCAGTGGGTGCCTGCATCCGGCGCGGGAAGATGACGTTCCTGCCAGCCGATGATTTCATAGGGCTTGGTGCGGTACAACGCCGGAACCTGATCGCCAATCGAGTAAAGTTTGGAATCATCGTAGAACGATTTGATTTCATGAGAGTTTGACGCAGCGAACGCTGTATTGGCCAGTGGCAACAAGGAAGAAACAACCAGAGCCGATAACATAAAAATTTTAGAATGACGCATAGATTATCCCGTTTAAAACCATCAACGTAATGCCTGCCTCGGTGATATGCCGCCAATCCATTGTGTGAGCAGTAAAGCCGAAACCTGTGCTTTTTTGTAGGACAGAATAATAACGAGAAAATCACCAAAGGACGGGGCGTTTTATTGTGTCTAAATGCAAATGAAGCGGGGTGCAGGTGCTTTTTTTTGGCTTCATTCAGAGTACGGTTTCTTAAAAACGCGGAAAATTCTTATTTTTGAGCCTGTACAGCCCGTTACGCAGCGGGTTTCAGCGTGAGAGCTATGATTGAGTTATCTGTACCTCGCTACAGATAACCACTGCATTTAATCCTTGTGTCCGAATGTGTGCTTGCCCGTGCTAATGCGGGCTTTTTTTATTTGCCAGATCGGCATAATATCCCGCCCCGCAAATCAATTTCTTTCCAAAAGCATGATAAAACGCGCTACGTTGGAGCCTCTTGATTCATGCATCTGCAATATCCACAATAAGATTGTTCTGGTTATGTTATCTTGAATGCATTCTTTTTTCTCATGCCGAGTTCATTCCATGCCGGATATCAGAATTGTTTGCGAACATTGTGGCTCAGACCGTTTTATTGCCGCGGTGAATTCTCCGTTGGCAGAAGTCGTACATTCCATCCAGTGCGCTGATTGTGCTCATCCTGTGAGAGTCGATGAAGTGGTCATCTTCAGAGACGGCACCTACATCAGCGGGACATTCGACACGTCATCAGGTACCCAGAACCGGTTGAATGATTTTGATATCTGACGCTCAATTCTTTAAGACCTGCTCTGTCATTCTTTCCGGCAGCATTCTTCAACTTTACTAATCTATTACAGGTACACCTGTTGGCTGTCGTGTCGATTTCCGGCATACACCGCTATGGATTAGTCAAAGGAGAAGGACATGCAAACCCACCCAAATTCGACGTGCCGTAAAATCGCAACGGCGCTGTACGAATTGTTAAACCCCATTCCGCTGGGATTTTTTGTCGCCGCCTGGATCTTCGATATTCTCTACATGAAAACGTTCATCAATATGTGGACCGATGCGGCCAACTGGCTGATTGTGCTGGGGCTTTTGATCGCGGTCATTCCGCGGCTGATCAATCTTATTCAGGTCTGGAGCGGCCCGAAATCCTTCGCTGACAGCGCAGTTAAGCTGCATTTTTGGCTGAATCTGGTGGCGGTCATACTGGCGATTTTCAATGCATTTATTCACAGCCGTGATGCTTATGCGGTGGTTCCTGCGGGCGTTATTCTTTCCACGGGAGTGGTGGTACTTATGCTTCTGGCGAATGTTCAGCTGGCATTACGTCTTCATGTTGCGGGAGGGGCGATACGATGAAAATTTATCAACGCCTTTTATCCGCCTGCGTACTGGCTGCGTTGCTCAGCAGTTGTGATGACAGTTCGCAAATTGATCCCAAAAAACAGACCGGAGCAAATCCTGAACTGCCTGAGGCACAGAACTTTTTAATGCCGCCTATGAAAGTGCCGGAAGGTATTCCCTGGAAAAACGGTGAAATGCCCAAAGTCGCTGAAGGGCTGAAAATCGAGAAAATCGCCGAAGGGCTGAAACACCCCCGTCAGGTTTACGTTCTGCCCAACAATGATGTGCTGGTGGCGGAATCTAACGGTTCGGCGAAAAAACTCATCTTCCGTCCGAAAGAGCTGATTATGGGCATGGTGCAAAAGTCGTCTGGTAAAGGAGGCGAGGGCGGTAACCGTATTACCTTGCTGCGCAATACCGGCGGCAAGTGGGAAAAACATACGTTTATTGAGCATGTGAATTCACCGTTCGGCATTCAGCTGACGGGAGACACGCTCTGGATTGCCAGTGCTGACAGCCTGATCAAATATCACTATCAGACCGGTGAAACACACATCACCGCGCCGGGGGAAGTGGTCACTGAATTGCCGGGCGGCCCGATAAATCATCACTGGACTAAATCTCTGCTGGCAAGCCCGGACGGCAGCAAACTTTACGTCGGCGTCGGTTCGAACAGTAATATCACCGAGAATGGCATCGGCGCTGAAGACCGCCGAGCGGCGATACTGGAAGTGGATGCCGCGACCGGTGCCAGCCGGATTTATGCCAGCGGATTGCGCAATCCGACCGGTCTGCAATGGGAACCTCAGAGTGGAAAACTCTGGGCGGTGGTGAATGAGCGCGATGAAATTGGATCTGATCTGGTGCCTGATTACATGACATCGGTACAGGAACACGGTTTCTACGGCTGGCCTTACAGCTATTACGGTCAGCACGTAGATAAACGGGTAAAACCGCCGCGCCCGGATCTGGTAGAGAAAGCGATCAAGCCTGATTACGCGATAAGCTCACATGTCGCGCCGCTCGGATTGCTGTTCTATACCGGTGAAAATATGCCGCAATATCGCGACGGTGCGTTTGTCAGCGAGCATGGCAGCTGGAACCGTAAACCGCTCAACGGTTATCAGGTGATGTGGGTAAAATTCGAAAACGGTAAACCGGTGGGACTGCCACAACCGGTGGTAACGGGTTTCCTGACGGACGATCAGAAACAGGTTCGCGGTCTGCCTGTCGGGCTTACCATGGATAAGCAGGGTGGCGTGCTGATTGCAGATGATGCGGGCAACGTGGTCTGGAGGGTGAGTCAGGCTCGGTAAAAATGC
This sequence comes from Rahnella sp. ChDrAdgB13, assembly GCF_017655185.1. Classification (NCBI taxonomy): domain Bacteria; kingdom Pseudomonadati; phylum Pseudomonadota; class Gammaproteobacteria; order Enterobacterales; family Yersiniaceae; genus Rahnella; species Rahnella sp. ChDrAdgB13. Next base: position 14,442 of record NZ_JAEMGT010000128.1, read on the forward strand.
AGTCACGGAATGCGGTCAGGATGCCTGCATTCCGTGATTAAAAGAGTGCCTTTCAGCATAGCATTCCCAGAGTTAGTGAGATGCTGTTTTGACAAGTACTTCATAAACTCAGCTGGTTAGCCGATGTATTTACGATAATGTCCAGACCCTCCCCAATACTGATGATATCCCGGCGATAATAATATTGAATAGTTCCTGAGGCATACAGACTTTTACTTGGTGTGAGAAGTACCATGCATGGAAATACTTCCGGCATTTCAGCCTGTAGGTCAGTTTCAATTTCATCTGGGCTTTGTTGAATAAATCGAACTTTTGGCCGTAATCAGGATCAGATCACCACATTCCCGATCCTGTAGC
>NZ_JAEMGT010000129.1:0-2162 GCF_017655185.1 Rahnella sp. ChDrAdgB13
GCAATACCTCGACGCCCGAAATTTTGCTGGCGGGAATGCGACCGCTGACGCGACGCAGGAAAAGTTGCAGGTGTTTTACATCGACAGCAAAAGCATGGAAACCAACATCTCTGTTGAGTTCACGCTGAGTAGCCCGATGGATTTACAGGGGCTGATGATCCCGACGCGGCAGCTCCATTCTCTTTGCACCTGGTGCATCCGTGGCAAATACCGTTCAGGAGATGGCTGCGATTACGCTGGTACCAACTATTTCGATAAGCACGGTAATCCGGTTAGCGATCCCTCGCTCGATGTGTGCAATGGCACGCTTAACACCGGTTGCAAACTTCGCTTCGGTGCAAACAACGAATTGCCGTTCGGCGGCTTCCCAGGCACTTCCCTGATTAAGAGCTGACTATGCGCGATAAAACCCAGCAGGCTATTTTCGAACATGCCCGGCAGTGTTATCCGCGTGAATGCTGTGGCGTGGTGGCGCAGAAAAGCCGGGTTGAACGTTATTTCCCCTGTGCGAATCTGGCAGCTAATCCAACGGAAGACTTTCACCTAGACCCAGCTGGTTATGCTGACGCTGAGGACTGGGGGACGGTTATTTCCATCGTTCACAGTCACCCCGATGCAACGACGCAGCCCAGCGAACTGGATAAGGCGCAGTGTGACGCAACAGAATTACCCTGGCACATTGTGAGCTGGCCGGAGGGTGATTTTAGAACCATCCAGCCGCGGGGCGAGTTGCCGTTTCTAGAACGTCCGTTCGTGCTTGGGCACACCGATTGCTGGGGGCTGGTGATGAGCTATTACCGGCAAACGTACGGCATTGAACTGACCGACTACCGCGTGGATTATCCGTGGTGGGAAGATAACTACCCGGATAATTTCTATCAGACCTGCTGGTATGAGTGCGGATTTCGCGACTTTAGCGGGCCAGCGATGCCCGGCGACATGGTGATCATGCAGGTTCAGTCCAAAAAGTGGAATCACGCGGGGATCTTGCTGGAAGGTAACATGCTAATGCACCACATGTACGGCATGCTCAGTAACCGAGTGCCTTACGGTGGTTACTGGCAGGAACGGACAATGAAAATTGTCAGGCACAAAGATCTGATGTAGCCGCGTTGCCTTGCAGAGTGGTGCTGCTATCATTCTTCCAATAACTCAGAGGGATGATGATGAAAAAACTACTCATAGCAGTGCTGGCGCTTGGACTGGCTGGTTGCGCAACTAAGCCAGTATCAACCAGTCAGGCAAAAAATGTACCGGATGTAAGGGTGCTTAATTCAGAGCTTCTAATATCCAAGACGCAAAATAATGGCATGGTAACAATTAAGCGAGACTCTGGTTTTTCGGGCAGCGCTTGTCTTACTCGCGTATATATTGACGGAAAAGAAATTGCAGATCTAGACACGTCTGAGAAGGTCGTAATTTACCCGACCTTGGGCAACCATGTGTTCAGTGCCTGGCCCAAAGGAGTATGTGGTGGTGGCATGGTAGAGGTTACCGGAACAGTCACAAAAGAAAATCCCCTGACTTATCGAATAGGATATGGCACTAACGGAGATTTTGGTCTTTATCCAACAGCGTTTTAGCAATCAACCCGCCTTATGGCGGGTTTTTTCATTGGAGCAGTTATGGAAGAAGTAATGAGTCAGATTGAACTAGGCGGTGTACTTGGTAAAACTTTTGGTAAAACTCACCATAGACTGATACGTACCGTCCATGAATCAACTCGTGCATTAGCAGCCACGTTAGACGGCTTTGGAAAATTTATGATTACAAGCAAGCGGCGGGGTCTTACATATGCTGTATTTCGCGGTAAGAAGAATTTAGGGGTAGATGATCTTGGCTATCCCGTGACTGGAGAGGTTATTCGAATTGTCCCGGTAATTATGGGGAGTAAAAGAGCTGGCCTCTTGCAAACAATCCTTGGCGCAGTCCTTGTGGTGGTTGGTGTCGTGACGCAGCAATATTACTTGGCCGCTTCCGGTGTTGCTATGGCTGCTGGAGGTGTAATCCAAATGCTTTCACCGCAAACCGCTGGACTTGCCAGCAAACAGGATGCCGATAACCAGGCTTCCTATGCGTTCGGCGGCGTTACGAATACGGCCGCGCAGGGCTATCCGGTTCCGCTTGGGTATGGTCGCCGCCGGGTAGGTGGGGCGATTATT
>NZ_JAEMGT010000130.1:0-9036 GCF_017655185.1 Rahnella sp. ChDrAdgB13
CAGCACTTATGTTGCGCCGGAGGAGTTGACCTTTAAAAGGCATAAATCTATACTCCCTGCATAGAGCAACAAACTCTATACAGTTTTAGTGAGCCCCGGTTATCTTACTCGCCCGCCAAAGTGATGAAGATATTCGGGGTTTTTGCTTTTATGGGTCTGTAATCAAGACCCATTCCCTGCCACCTTACGGCGCGGCCAACCAAAAATTCTTACTTGATCAGTAATCTAGCATTGGATCTTAAAACACTCAAGAAAGTTAATCCTTAACGCGTTCATCCAACCGCTCACTCGCGGTCTTAATCAAAGTTTCAATCATTTCAGATTGAGTGACACCTTCAGCCTTGCACAGCCTCTGGAGGTCATTTTTTAAACCATTCTGGACGTATACACGGATCTCTTTGTGAGTTTCCTTTCTACGCGCAATCAGAGCCTGTTGCCTCTCAATTGGAGACAATGGACTACCTTTTCTGTATGGCCGTTTAGCTTTCGATGAGGAAGTAACTGCATTTTCGATGTGTGACATTTCTGCCTCCCCAAAGATCAAAATAGGATCACTTGAGAAAGCCTACTACAATTTACGTAACTCAGCAGCATAAATAGCATTTTCACACCCCGTTGGCGCGGGACATCTGGCAAAAATGCAAAAGAGGATTAGTTTGAGGTGGCGGACCGATTGTGATTGGGGTTCTACGCCGGAATCCCAGAAAATTCCGTAACCAAAGCTAAAAGCTGACTGATTTATATGATGTTGAATAAATTACGGGTTATGTGACAGATTTTAAGGTCAAAATTGGCGTTTAATGATTGTCACTCAACCGGTCGTTTAGGGGTCAGTTTGGAGATCGGAAATTTTTGTACGTTATGCGTATTATTTAACCAATCTCGATGCGTAAAAGATTGATTTTGCGTCAACGGCTATCGTTTTTAAGTTGTCGTCTTTGTGGTGTCGCATTTAGGTTATCTGATTAAGGTCAAATCCCCTGAAAACGCCTTATAGCTCGGGAGTACACCCTATTGCTATAGGTAAGCCTGTTCAAAAAACGGGCTAACCGTACAATAATTCTCTATATCCAAACTGACCCCGTTTACGTGACAAAGCCCGTGGTTCCTGGGGAGCGGAAAAATCCAGGGTTCCGGCTAAGAACCACTTTTTTGTTACTTCTTGGGGATCCTCGGCATTGGATAATTATCAGACCAATCAGGCCTTTCGCCGGCCATGATAGCCCGACGCTGGTCCGGGCTGGCACCCTGATTTAAATCAGGCATCACCCTGTGAGTCGGCCCCGTAGGAGGCGTGGTCCCGAAAGTTTCATTATCGGCACATCCAGTCAATAACAAAGCTACAAATGGCAGCACTACATACCGTTGCATAGTGAATATCCTTTTCTAGATACCGAGGGAAGATCCATTATAGGGGCCTGAAGCCCAACCGTACGGAAACGTACGTTAAGAATGTAACCATATGATTTTAATTCTATAAAATCGTAGCGTAGTCGGGCAGGTTAACGTTGATTTGATTACCGCGTTTATTAACACTGAAAATGCCTGAAACCGCATGGCTACTGGTATCAACGGGGAGAGTAAACAAAACCCTCGTTTTCCTTACTCGGCCAATCTGCTCAAAAAATTCACTTAGCGTACTATCTCGTACGGTTGGGCTTCATACCCCTAAGCTAAGTGATATCGCTTTAGTCGGAACCCTGTCAAACGCACAACCTCAAGATTGACGGGGCTTGCAGGATGATCTTACACATTTACGAACGAATCCTTACGCCTAGCCAGTCACATCATTCCGAATGACGGAAATTTCGGCGGTTCCGGCGTAGAACCCCAAGATAGCAATATGCCATTGGGGAACCTCTGTTGAATGCGGGTTTGCTGAATGTCGGGGACGCACATCTACCCCCTGATTAGCCAAGAACGTGGCGGCCGAATATTTCTCTCTGTTAGCGGACAAACTGCCAGACAGAGGCAGGCACTTTGTCGTAGAGGCGGTTCATGGTGATTTCGGCCAGCCGGTGGTCAACTGCCGAATTAAAGGCTTCCAGTTCAATATCAGTGAGTTTGTGACGCGTATGTTCAATCACTTTTTCCAGGGTTTCCCTGGTCCGGCACCGCCGCAACTTCATTAGCCAATCATGTTTAGTTGTAGGCAAATAAAAATCCTCTTTAGTCTTAAAGCTGACCAGCTGAGCTGGTCAGCTTAGTTTACATATCACTAATTTCAGTCAACGGATGGTCCATCATATTCGGCTTCTGCCGCATGGTTTCCCTGTTTATTTTCATGTTGCGGAGGCACCTCGTTATCCACCTCGCGGTCGAGGGGTTTACCTTCCCATGCCACGCGTTCGCCGCTTCGGTGCTCTGTCTGACCGTTCGCCAACTTTTGATCCCACTCAACCTTTTCTTTGCCCAGATTGGTCAGGCCGACCCGTTCACCCAAGTTCAGCCCCTGCACGGCCTGTTCCAGAGTGACACCCCAGATAACTTTTTCACTACCGTCAGGTCGCTGTAATTTGACGTAATAGCTGTCGTCCCGTTCATTCTCTGGCTTGGACATATCTGGATTGAAGTTGTAAGGCGCATTGCCGTGCTCAAGCAACACCCCCTCATGGGTCACCGATTTACTGGCCTGCTCAGGCGCTTGCGGCTGGGCGTTTTCCTGGGCGCTATCACGCTGCTCAGGTGTCACATTCTCAAGCATTTCATGTATTTCCGTTTCAAGCTCACGACAGACCTTATCCGGTCCGTTCACCGGATCGCTGTCTGGCAATTCCAGATAAGCCAGAGTAAGTTCCTTACGGGTCTGCCGAGCCTCATTAAACTGTTTTTCTGACTCAGCACCCGTTCTTTCCTGAGCGCCGGCAAGTATTGCCTGATAGCCCTTCTCCAGGGTGGCAAACGCTTCGCGGAACCCTTCTGCGGAAGTAGGAATGGGCTGAGGCGAGAGGCCTGTACTGATATTCTGACCGTCACGTTCAATCGCCAGTTCCTGTTTACGCTCAGCCAGACGACGGTTCATTTCTTTGTCAGTGAAATGAATATCCAGCCCCTTCTGCGCAACAACCTCAATGGCCGTATTTTTAAACGCCTCTGTGCCTTTCACCGTTAACGTACTACCGAATTTTTCCTTTGCCAGCTCCAGTGCGACGGCAACAGACGACTCACTCAGGCCATTTTTACTGACAGCAATGGAGTTACCGGTATCGACAAACAACGTCTTGTCGTTAGACTTATCGAGATAGTGGATATTATTGCTGAGCCGTGCCTTTCGGGTATACAGGTCGGCGGCAGTAATAATCCGCACCTTTTCCCTGATGCTGCGTTCGCCAAGATTTTCCTCCATCTCCTGACTCATCTTCGCGAAGCGTTGTTTAGCCCCTTTGGCTTCGGGTTCATTTTCTTCCGGGCGGCTGATGGTATTGCGCCAGGTATGTTCTTTACGGATGTTTTTACGAATATTTTTACTTCCCATCGTATCATTCTCCTGCGTTGTCAGCCCCTGGGGCTGGGTTATCTGCTGATGTGCTTTAAATCGTTCAAACGTCAGAACGGCCAGCAGCTGGGTTTTGTCCTTAACCGACAGGCGGCTGTCACTGAGAATGAGCCTGCGGGTTTCGAAGTATTTCTTGTCTACCTGGTAGAGCGCACGTCGCTGATCGCCCGTTAACGCACTCTGTTCCTGCCTGCGTTGCAGACTGGCCGCCAGGTATGAAGCATTCTTGGGCGTTTTGGGCATCACGCGCCTGATTAGCCGCACCCGCGCGGAACGCGGTGAAGGCGTAATCAGCGTGTCACTGAACAACCGTGTGGTATTTTTCTCGACGGCGCTGATATCGGGCACCCTGAGACCATGACGCGCATACACCGGTATGCCAGATCCTAGTCTGTCTGCTCTGGCCCCTCCTCGGCGTTGTCTGGCGGCGTCTGCACTGCCCAATTCTGGAATGAAGGCATAGCGGTCGGCTTCCCGGCTTCCGGTATCGCCGGGGTAGAGTCCGCTTCCGGTGTTTTCTTCGAATTCGTTTTCTGCTGTTTCTTCACTTCCCGGATACGCGCTCGTTCTGCTTTCTCCGCGGCTTCCCGTGCTTTCTCCTCTTTCCGGGTGCTTTGTTCCACCTTCCGTTCCTCCCGGATGCGGTCTTCGCGGGCTTCTTTCGCCTGGCGTTGAACTTCCCGGTTCCTCTGGCGTTGTTCCAGTGCGGTGTTCTCCTCCTCCTTCCTCTGCTGACGTTCCTGCTTCTCTGTCTGTTTCGCCTTCTTCGCCGCCTGCTTTTCCTCGTCCCGCTCTTCCGAGAGGTAAACCAGATCGCAATCGAGGATCTCCTCCTGCTGCTGGCGGCTCCAGGTGAATACGTGCATTACCCGGCAAAAACACCGCGCTTCCGGCGCGTCCGGCTTTCCCGTCAGCTGCCATAATGCCGCCGGACAAATCTTGCACGCCATGGGAAGCGCTGGCATGTCCTCCTTCACGATTTTCAGCAGCACTTCGCTCGTCACTTCTCTCCCACTGGGTAGGGTGTAATTCATTACTGCCTCCGAACTTTTCGTAGAATGCGAACTGTTGTTCTGAAAGGATCTCTAACTTCTGTACCGGGTCTGAATTTTGGTAATAGTCGTGCCGGAATTTTTTTGATGCCGGTACGATGTATTTAATTTCTTTTGCCCGCATGGGCCATTCACTCAAACGTTCCGCGATAACATGTTTAGCCAGTGGCGGTCTGACAAGTTTCCTTTCCACAATAAAACTGTCGCTGAATATCGTTTCTTTCAGATTGGTGAATTTCCGGTCACCTTCAAGTTTCACAGCAATATATTCATTATCTTTACCAGCATTACGGATGCGTGTTTCACCATAATTCCCCACAAGTGAATAGAACCCATCTCTTGATTGAATATTGCTGTTAATGATTTCTTTAATAAGAGACTGTTTAAACTCACGATGTCGCCCACGAAAATCATCACCTTTATAGCGTGAAAGGACATCTGAGTAATTGTAAGGATCCACTCGTACATGTTCACGCGGTGATGCCAAAGAGTATTTCTGGTTAATGTACTCCTGAAAAGCCTCAAGGTACTTTTCTGTGGACTCAGGGACACCTATTACATCAGAAACCCTACCCGAAAGAAGATTTATTTTCGGAATGAAAATATGAATATGGGGTTTGCGCTCAATTTTTACCCCGGTTCTTTTATCGTAAACAGTTTTAATTTTTGGAATATGGGCCTCAGCATAGAAATTATACTCTACGCCTTCATAGGCATACACAATAAACTCACGCATTTCTCGAGTTATGTTCTGAAGATCCGCTTCTGAAATTTCATCTTCTTTAAATGAAAGTGTAAACGTTGTATAGCGGTTCTGACCTCTATCAGGAATGGACTGATAAACCTTTTCAGTTAAATCTAAGTCACCATAAAGTATCAACCGCTCATCGAGTTCTTCACGTGTGAATTCCCTACCATTTTTAACACCTTCCTCAAGATACTCTTTAACACCCGAATTATACCCACTAACTCTTATCAGCATCGTTGACTCCTTTTAGAAGAAGCGAGCGTATATCCGATAATACATTCAGGAACCGCAAATAAATCCTTTCTGATACTTTCTGCGAAAAGTGCGCTGAGTTAACCTGGTGCGCTAACTGGTTAAGGTTATTGCTTGCCTTATTGAAATAAAAAATCACCGTTTGCAGGTCCTTAATCGTCACTTTTATTTCGGCCTTCTGGTTAATGAAAACCTCCCTGAAGTAACTAGATTTACTCATCCCGGAAACGGCAAGTTTTTGCTCAAACTCCCGCGCTTCCTCTTCAGATACGCGAAAAGAAAGCACCCGGTCTTTGCTCTTTTTAACAGCCATAACATGCCTCATTAACCAACGGAGTTTCAGCCAGCGCAGCGGGGTTTCAAAGGGGTTTCCCCTTTGGCGCGTCGACGGGATACAGAATTGCGCAGCAATTTGTATACAGTCGGGAACGTGCCTTAGTTCAAAATCGACACATCACCACAACGCACTACAAAGCACTGATACGCACTAAAAACCACATAAAAAGCACTAAAACGCACTAATGCGCATAAATAAATTGACTGACGCACTGATGCGCACTAATATGCATTCACACGTTAAATTATTGCGAGGTGAGATAGAGTGAATGACTGACTGGCGTTCTAAACCACGTAACGGCCGGACTGAATTCATCAAGCATTCAGATGAAATTCAGTCTCAGTTGAAAAGTGGCATGACCAATACACAGATTTATGCATGGCTTTCAGAGCGGGAAGACTTTCCCCTCAGCTTGTCCCAGTTTAACCGCTACGTTCGCAAATACTTTTCTGACGTAATCGAAAACGTCAGAATTACAGAAGAAAGAAAGATATCAATACCGAAAACCAATTTAACAGTGAGTGATGCGGTCAAAAGTAGTCAGGCTTCTTCCAATCAGATTAAAAGCAGTCTTTCTGAATGGCATAACATCAACGTTCGCACTCAACGACTTATTAATGACCTTGAAGAAAATGGCTTTTCACCAGAAGAGGTTTCTTCATGGAATGAGCCGAATGACACTGCGATACGCAACCGATTAACACAGATAACTTTGAAAAAGGGTAAATAATTATGTTTATGAAGATCGCCGTACTGAACAATTCTGGTAACGTGGGTAAATCTACAATTTGCAACGCTCTTTTACAGCCTCGCCTGCCAGAATCACGCGTTATTAAAGTTGAAACTATTAATACTGATGGCACTCTTGACGAAAAAGTCAGCGCAAACGACTTTATTGAAATATCAAGAATGATCGATTCCTCACCCTGCGCAATTGTTGACGTTGGTTCATCCAACATTGAAACCTTTTTTAAAAAAATGACAACTTTTAAAGGTAGCCAGGAAGATTTCGACTACTTTATCGTCCCTATTACACCACAGAACAAACAACAGATGGATTCACTCGTCACCATTGAAACGCTCCTTGATCTTGACGTTGAACCATCGCGAATTCGCGTTATATTTAATATGGTTGACTCTGATAAATCATTTGAAAAACAGTTTTCAGGTGTTTTTGAGAACAAAACCTTCAAATCACTTAAAATTAAAGACTTCCCGATAATTAATAACACAGAACTTTTTACTCACCTTCATGATATAGGTAAACCCCTGACATCTGTTCTTTCCGACGAACGAGATTTCCGTACATTAATGCGTCAATCAACAGACATCAAAGAAATTGACCAACTTTCAACTGACCGCGCATTGAAAAGGCTTGCTACGGGTGTGAATGAAGAGCTTGATAGTGCATTTACTAAACTTAACCTAGGCTGAGGTTATTATGAGTAAAATGGAGTCAGAGTTACGTGATCATGCGCTTTCACTAATTCATCAGGACTATATTTTAGTTGAAAAACAAATACAGGGTCTGTCAGAAAAACTTTCGGTTGAATTAAATCTGATATCTCAATCGGCCCACCAAATACCAAAGAGTATTAATGAAAGCCTCAAAGATATTGCTGACACTATAGAAGAGGCGGAAAAAACAGTATCTAACCTTAGTCAGGAAGCTCGGACAGCTATGCAGGCGATTAAAGATACAGAAATCGAAGCTATACGCCGTGAAGTTCTGATCGGTTTATCTACTGAGTTGGCAAAAACACAGGAGGTAGCAAACAATATCCGGAAATCGCTGCTTAGTTATCCGGATGCATTACGTCCCGAAACACCACTTTGGCCATTATTCACTTTGTCAGCGGCGGTCATGGCCGCTGTCATTGTCTGCGGTTTTTTCGGCTGGAATATGTATCAGCAAAATGCTGAGCTGTATAAAGATGCTATAAGAATCTACAAGACTTACGAGGAACAGCAGAAAGTTATCCAGACACTGCCTCCCGAGTACCGCAAAAAATTCACACTCGAGTAGTTATCACAAAGGGGAAGCGCAGCGCAGGCCTGTGTTTCCCCCATTATCCCCGCTTCATCGTCCTTTCGTCTCCGACCGTCTTACTCCGTTACCGCTGACTGGCCGCTGCCTCAAAAGCGCTTGGCAGGGGGCGCAGGCGCACTAACGTGCATCTTTTATGCCCTTAGTTAGGGGTATCGGCGCGATTAAAGCCAACACTCTATGTGGCTTTTTTTCGCGCCTCCCATGCCCTTCGGGCATCCTGAGTCAACGTTAGAACGGGATCCCGTCGTCAAAATCCATTGGCGGTTCGTTGTTTTGCGCGGCTGGCTGAGCTTGCTGGCCACCGCTGAACTGGTTGCCGCCTTGCTGGCCGCCTGCTGCTGATGCGCCACCGGTGCGCCCGCCAAGCATCTGCATGGTGCCCCCCACGTTTACAACAACTTCGGTAGTGTATTTTTCAACTCCAGCCTGATCGGTCCATTTACGGGTGTGCAGTGCACCTTCGATATAAACCTGTGAACCCTTTTTCAGGTATTCACCGGCCACTTCTGCCAGCTTGCCGAACAGCACAACGCGGTGCCATTCCGTTTTCTCTTTCTGCTCGCCGGTGGCTTTATCACGCCAGCTTTCGGACGTTGCCAGGGTCATATTGGCCACAGCACCGCCGTTAGGCATGTAGCGCACTTCCGGATCCTGACCAAGATTGCCCACCAAAATGACTTTATTTACTCCGCGTGAAGACATGTAAACCTCCTCAATGATCACACCTGACGGTATGGCCATTATTGCTGTGAACCGCTCAATTGCGGCAGGGTATTACGGATATGACGAATAGCGACGCTGATTTGACAAATCGGACGCAGGAAGTCGCTCATTAATTAAAAGAATCATTCATTTAAAAACACCCGACGCTCGCCGCAGAACCGACTGAGGCGTACCGCAGCGAAGCGAGGAACGAACAGTCGGGGCGAGGAAGCGTAAGGGCGCAGATGCTCAATCAGGCTACTGACACACAGAACCTGAATCATTCACCTGGTTTTTGTCCTGGCCGAATTCAAAAGAGTGGGAAACATCGAGACTGTACTGAAAATTGTGTAAATGCCCATACTCCGATAACGTGTTAAATCAAAAAGGATATGGGCA
>NZ_JAEMGT010000131.1:0-24331 GCF_017655185.1 Rahnella sp. ChDrAdgB13
GATACGGTAGCAATGGACTAATTCGATATCAAATATCTTTCAAATCAGTATCAAATAATTTTGCGCGGTACATTACTACAGCCAGCCAATGCTCGGTATTATGGGCGGAAACTTGCAGGCCAGCACCACGTCGGTCGGGCTTATCCCGACACTGACGCAGGCCGGCTACGCGCTGGGCATTCTGTTTTTGATCCCCCTTGGTGACCGTCACGACCGCCGGACCATTATCCTGCTCAAGAGTATTTTGCTGGCCGCTGCGTTACTGCTGTGCGGTTTTGTGCCGGGCATTCACGGCTTACTGGCCGCCAGCCTGATCACCGGTATCGGCGCCACTATGGCGCAGGATATCGTGCCCGCTTCCGCGCATCTGGCTCCGGCGGCGCAGCGTGGTAAAACGGTCGGGACGGTGATGACCGGTTTGCTGGTCGGGATCCTGCTTTCCCGCGTGGTCAGCGGCTTTGTTGCGGAATATTTTGGCTGGCGGGTGATGTATCAGCTGGCAGCGGTCAGCGTCGCGCTGATTGGTTTTGCGCTGTGGCGGGTGCTGCCACGGTTCGCACCGGACACGCGTATCAGCTATGCCCGACTGCTGCATTCCATGTTCGGATTGTGGAAGCACTATAAAACGCTGCGCCACGCGGCGCTGGCTCAGGGTTTGCTGTCTGTCGCATTCAGCGCCTTCTGGTCAACCCTGGCGATTATGCTCAACGATACGTTCCATCTGGGCAGCGCGGTGGCCGGTGCTTTCGGGCTGGCCGGTGCAGCCGGTGCGCTGGCGGCTCCGCTGGCAGGCGCATTAGCCGATAAAAAAGGCCCGGCGCGGGTCACACAAATGGGTTCTGCGCTGGTGATGGTGTCATTCGCCGCGATGTTCCTGCTGCCGCTGTTGTCGCCGCATGCGCAACTTGCGCTGATTGTGGCGAGTGCCATCGGTTTTGACTTAGGTATTCAGGCCACGCTGGTTGCCCATCAGACACTGGTTTATGGCCTCGAACCTGCGGCTCGCGGCAGGCTGAACGCCCTGCTGTTTACCGTGGTGTTTATCGGGATGTCCGCCGGTGCCGCGCTGGGCAGTAAAGCACTGGAAGCCGGTGGCTGGACGGGTGTGGTTCTCCTGGCCACCGTTGCTGCGGCCGCCGCCCTGCTGGTCCGTTTGTTCAGCCGTAAAAGCTGACCGTCAGATAAAAACAAAAAGCGCCGTGACTGGCGCTTTTTGCATTTTGAGAAGACACGAAATATCAGTGTTTGATGATGTACATTTCCTGGCTGTAAGCGACGTCTTCCGGGTTGGTGATCGGATAGCCTTTCACCCACGGTTTGATCAGGCGGCCATTGGTATACTGGTAAATCGGCGCAATCGGTGCCTCGCTGGCGATAATTTGCTCGGCTTTGTTGTAATCGTCGTTACGGCGCGCGTCGCTGGTTTCACGGCTGGCTTCAGCGATGACTTTGTCGTAATCGGCGCTGCTGAATTTGCTGATATTGCCGGAGTGCGTGGACGTCAGCAGGGACAGGAAGGTTGACGCTTCATTATAATCGCCGACCCATGACGCGCGGATCACATCGAAATTGCCGGTGTTGCGGCTGTCGATATAGGTTTTCCATTCCTGATTAACCAGTTTTACATCAGCACCCAGATTCTTTTTCCACATCGAGGCCACCGCGATCGCAATCTTCTGATGGCTTTCGGAGGTGTTGTACAGCAAGGTCAGATGCAGCGGTTTGTTCGGACCATAACCCGCCGCCGCCAGCAGCCCTTTCGCCTGCGCATTCAGTTCTTCCTGCGAGTAATCCTGCATTTCACTTTTCGTTGCTTTGAAACCGTTGGTAACGTCAGGCGTAAAGCGCCACGCCGGTTTTTCGCCTGTGCCCAGCACTTTTTCGGCAATCACGGTGCGGTCGATACTCAGCGACAGCGCCAGACGCACACGCGAATCGTCGGTCGGCGCACGACGGGTGTTAAACGCGTAATAATAGGTGCCGAGCTGATACGGCGTGTAGACCTGTCCCGGAATATCGTGCATCAGTTTTTTGTACTGATCTTTCGGGAAGGATTCGGTGATATCGATATCATTGGCCAGATAACGTTTTGTGGCGTTGGATTCTTTATTGATTGGCACGAAAGTGACTTTCGTCAGCACGGTATGCGCGTGATCCCAGTAATTCGGATTCGGCTCCAGCATCAGTTTTTCGTTCACGACGCGCTCTTTCAGCACATACGCGCCGTTGCCCACCAGATTGCCGGGCTTGGTCCAGTCATCGCCAAATTTTTCCACCGTGGCTTTATGCACGGGGAACAGGCTGAAATTCGCCAGCAGGCTGACAAAAAACGGCACCGGACGGTCGAGCGTGACGCGCAGTTGCGTCGGGCTGATGGCGGTAACACCGAGCTTATCAACCGGCATTTTCCCGGCAATGATCGCATCGGCGTTAGCAATACCGGCCAGCGCCGCAAACCATGAACCGGTTGATAAGCTTTTCGGATCAACCAGACGCTGCCAGCTGTATACGAAATCCTGCGCCGTCACCGGATCGCCGTTCGACCATTTGGCGTCTTTACGCAATGTGAACAGGAAAATCTGATTGTTCTGGTTCTGCCAGCTTTCGGCGACGCCCGGAATATTTTTCCCGTTAGCGTCCTGATTCACCAGACCTTCGAACAGATCACGCGCCACCTGCGCTTCAGGCAAGCCGACGACTTTCGCCGGGTCGAGCGAAGCGGGTTCATCTTTGATATGACGGACGATTTCCTGTCTGGCGGCAAGTTGCGTACCGGCGGGAACCTGAGCGGCCATGGCCTGACCGGAAATGAGTGCCACCAGCGCGGCACAGACGGAATACGGTAAGAGAGGAAACGATTTTCCCTGCGGCATAAATTCTCCTGAACACATAAGGGGCCAGCCCTGAAATATTCAGGAGTTTTATCATTTGTTACCGCAATCCCCTACAGGAAATCGTTACAGATTTGCCTTCGCGCACAAAACAACGGCCACAAGCGAGAAATTATTCGGAACCGGCGATGTCAATTCCGCCGCAGTGAAACTTCATCGCGGGTTCAACGTCCTGCGCCAGCCAGGTCGGGCCATCAAGATCGATGAACTTCGCGCCCGCCGTCAGCGGAAGTGCCGCGCGCACCGCGCGCGAGGTGCATAACATGCAGCCCAGCATGATTTCAAACCCCTGCTCACGCGCCGCCTTTGCCAGCCGCAGTGCGCCCGTCAGGCCGCCGGTTTTATCGAGTTTGATATTCACCATCTCATAACGCCCTTTCAGCGCCGAAAGCCCTTCAATCGTATGGCAACTTTCGTCGGCGCAAATTGGCAGGGGATGGATGAAATTCTCCAGCGCAGAATCTTCACCCGCAGGTAACGGTTGTTCGAGCATCAAAATCCCGAGATCGGCCAGCAACTGGCAGCGTGCCGCCAGCCCGTCGCTTTGCCACGCTTCATTGGCATCCACAATCAGAGACGCCTTGGGCACGGCGGCGCGGATAGCCACCAGACGTTCGGCTATCAGCCGGTCATCGAGTTTAATTTTCAGCAGCGTTGCACCCTTTTGTTGCAGTGCGAGCGCGGCTTCCGCCATCTCTTCCGGCGTGCCGATACTGACGGTCTGCGCCATGCTGATTGACGCCAGCGGTTCAGTGCCGGTGAGTTGCCAGAGAGTCTGGCCGGTGAGTTGCGTTTCAAGATTCCACAACGCGCAATCAAGCGCATTTCGTGCGGCACCGGCAGGAAGCAAATGTTGCAACTGTTCGCGCGTTGCGCCCTGTTCAATCGCAGTGACGGCGCTGGCAATTTGCGCCATCACCGAGGTTTCGCTTTCGTCATAGCGGGGATACGGCGTGCATTCTCCCACGCCGCGAATGCCCTTTTCTTCGATTTCGACTGTGACTACGCGCGCTTCAGTGCGGCTGCCGCGGGAGATCACAAATGTCGTATGCAACGGCCAGGCTTCCGGATAAAAGCGGACACTTCTCATAGCGGCTCCTCGGTATATACTCAAACGGGTATATATAAGATATACAAGTATTTAGCATTTAATCTATATCCAACCTACAATTGTTCCCCTAAACTGAAAGCCGTTTGACTCCAATGTCCATAGGAAATAATCATGACCCAGACAGTACACTTTCAGAGCAACCCGGTCACCGTTGCCGGCAAAATCCCACAAAAAGGCGATGTCGCCAAGCCGTTCAGCCTGGTCGCTAAAGATCTCTCTGATGTCAGCCTGAGCAGCTTCGCGGGCAAACGCAAAGTCCTGAACATTTTCCCAAGCATTGATACCGGTGTTTGTGCGACGTCAGTGCGTAAATTCAACCAGCTGGCGGGCGAAATTGAGAACACTGTGGTTCTGTGTATCTCCGCTGACCTGCCATTCGCACAGTCCCGTTTCTGCGGTGCGGAAGGCCTGAGCCACGTCACCACGCTGTCCACCCTGCGTGGCGGTGATTTCAAATCCGAATACGGCGTCGCGATCACCGACAGCGCACTGGCTGGCCTGACTGCGCGTGCCGTTATCGTTCTGGATGGTCAGGACAACGTGCTGTACAGCGAGCTGGTGAACGAAATTACCACCGAACCGGACTACGAGTCTGCGCTGGCTGTCCTGAAATAAGGATCTGAGTTTTGCCATCTTCGGATGACAGGCGAAAAAAAAGCAACGGCTCAGTCCGTTGCTTTTTATTGCTTCTTATTTAATGAAAAATTTACTGACCAGCAGGCATTACTCTTCGCTTTCGCCGGTTTCACCGCGACGGGCGCTGAGGCCGTATTCGCGCAGTTTATTGGCAATCGCCGTGTGTGAAACGCCCAGACGTTTCGCCAGTTTTCGCGTGCTTGGATAAGTGCGATAAAGACGGGTCAGCACCGAGCGTTCGAAACGCTTGCTGATGTCGTCGAGCGAACCGTTTAGCGCTTCTTCGCCAATCGTCACTTCGGCATCAAAGTCTGGCAGAATGATGTCCTGCGGGCGCAGTTCACCGCCTTCCAGCTGGGTGAGCGCACGATAAATGGCGTTTTTGAGCTGACGGACATTGCCCGGCCAGCCGTAATGCGTCAGATAATTTGCCAGCTGCGAGGACAATTTCGGTCGCGGCATCCCCTGTTCATCAGAGAAACGCGCCACAAACAGTTCGGTCAGCGGCATGACATCCGCCGGACGATCGCGCAGCGGCGGCAGTGTCAGGCTCAGCACGTTCAGACGGTAATACAGGTCTTCACGGAATTCTCCACGCTGAACCAGTTCCACAAGATTCTTCTGCGTGGCGCACATCACGCGTACATCCACCTTCACTTCATGCTCTTCGCCGACGCGCCGGAACGTGCCGTCATTGAGAAAACGCAGCAACTTGATCTGCATTCTCGGCGACATTTCACCGATTTCATCGAGCAATACCGAACCGCCGTTGGCCTGTTCGAAGAAGCCTTTTTTGCCTTCCAGGGCATTCGGATAGGCGCCAGCGGCATAACCGAACAGTTCACTTTCAACGACATCATCCGGCAGCGAAGCACAGTTGAGGCCAAGGAACGGCTTTTTACCGCGCGCGCTGCGCAGGTGGCAGGCGTGTGCCAGCAAATCTTTGCCGGTGCCGGTATCACCGACGATCAGCAACGGGGCATCCAGCATCGCCAGTTTGCGGGCCTGATCCAGCACGTGGCGCATTTTGCTGCTGACCGCGACAATATGGTCGAACTCGCTGTCGTCGTTGACCGTCAGATCCTGCAACTGCCGACCCATACGGGCGGCTGATTTGAGCATGACCACGGCACCGGCGATCCCGCCTTTTTCGTTTTCATCCTCAATGTGGATCGGGGTGAGATCCATCAGGAAATCCTGACTGCGGATGACAATTCGCTCGGAATGCGGCTGAGCATTATCGCTTTCTAACCATCGCGTGACGTTATAACCGGTGATCAGGTTCGCCGCCGTGACGTTGCGGATTTTATCTTCATCGAGTTCAAACAATGCCATCGCTGCAGGGTTGGCCTGCTCGATTTTACCTTTCATATCAATGGAGAATACCGGCTCCGGCATGGAAACCAGCAGCGCACGCAGGGCGCGGTGTTCACGCTCAGAAGGCATGAACGTGACAGTACGGACATCCGTCACGCCGTCGATACGGCGGATTTCTGCCATCAGGGCGCGAAAAGTATCAAAATCCAGTTGGGAAAAATTAAGGTAAATGCGGCCAATCGAGGCAATCTCGATACCGCGTAAATCAATACTGCGTAAAACCAGTAGATCGAGTAGTTCCCGGGTGAGCCCCAGGCGGTCTTCGCAAAAAACTTCCAGACGCATCAGTGTTGACCTTTTTCTGCCGGTGCGGAAATCGCTGGAGGGATAATACTCTTTCATGTACACGGGAAGAAGAGACTGTCACGAAAAGTTGACAAAATAATTCCCGGATGGAAATCCGCTTGCCACACTGATCGGGCAAGCGTTTTGCTTTTGCAGTGATTTTTGCTGTTATTTTCGGGTGAGCGGACTTCGCCATCGCCCCCTTTTTCTGCTACTATCGCCCTTCTGATTTCATCGCCAAATGGTTCCCGACTATGAAGTTCGTCTCCTTTAATATCAACGGATTGCGCGCACGCCCGCACCAACTTGCCGCCATTATTGAACAGCATCAGCCTGACGTGATCGGTCTGCAGGAAACTAAGGTTCATGACGACATGTTCCCGCTGGAAGATGTCAGTCAGTACGGCTATCACGTGTTCTATCATGGTCAGAAAGGCCATTATGGCGTGGCTATGCTGACTAAGCAGGAACCGGTGGCTGTACGTCGTGGTTTCCCGGGAGACAATGAAGACTCCCAGCGCCGTATCATTATGGCCGACATTGAAACGCCCCAGGGCATTCTGACGGTCATCAACGGGTATTTCCCGCAGGGTGAAAGCCGCGACCATCCGACCAAATTCCCGGCCAAAGAGAAGTTCTACCGCGATTTGCAGGATTACCTGAACACCAGTTTGTCAGTGAATAATCCGGTGGTTGTGATGGGCGACGTGAATATCAGCCCGACCGATCTGGATATCGGTATCGGCGAAGACAGCCGTAAACGCTGGCTGCGCACCGGTAAATGTTCTTTCCTGCCGGAAGAGCGCGAATGGATGGATCGCCTGAAAGGCTGGGGACTCGTTGATACGTTCCGCGCCGCTAACCCGGAAGCGACTGATAAATTCTCGTGGTTTGACTACCGTTCACGCGGCTTTGACGAAAACCGCGGCCTGCGCATCGATCTGATCCTGGCGAGCAATCCGCTGGCTGAACGCTGTTTAGCGACCGGCATCGATTACGATATTCGCGGAATGGAAAAACCGTCTGACCATGCGCCAATCTGGGCAACGTTCGACCTGAAGTAATACGGATGAAAACGATTGATGTGGTTGCCGCGCTGATTGAATGTGAGGGAAAATTACTCCTCGCCCGGCGCGATGCCAGCAGCGATCAGGCCGGTTTATGGGAATTCCCCGGCGGGAAAGTCGAAGCCGGTGAAAGTCAGCCCGCCGCGCTGATACGTGAGTTACGCGAAGAGATGAACATCACCGCGCAGGTTGCCGGTTTTGTCGCGACCAGCGAACTGCACCAGCCGGAACGCCTGATCCGGCTGCACGGCTGGCGCGTCAGCAGTTTTACAGGAACGATTTCGTTACAGTGTCACTCGGAAGTTTGCTGGGTTGCGCCGCAGGAGGTTCGTTCCTTTGAACTGGCACCGGCGGATATTCCGCTGATTGACGCCTATCTGCGGGCCTTGTAGCCACGGCGCCGCTTAACGCTTCTCCATAAAAAAGGCGCGGACAGGTGACTGTTTCCGCGCCTTTTTGCTGTTCAGAGCCGGGTTATTTTTTCAGCACTTCCCATTTCAGTTCATTGGTGCCGACCACGTTCGGGTCGCGCGAGCATTGCAGCACCACGCTGTCCGCCGTGACCACCGCGCCCTCACTGTAGCTCTGGTTGTTGTAGATGCAGCAGTTATGGCAGGTCGGCGCACTGTTATTATTGCCGTTGCCGCTGTTTTCCCAGATTTGCGGCGGCAGCGGTACCACGACGTCCGCGCCGTTGCCGTAACGCTCCGCCATAGCCGGAGCCGACAGCAATGACGAACTGACCAGTAACGCCATCAGCGCTTTATGCATCAACTTCTTATTCATCAGTACGTTATTCATCACTGCTTGCTTCCTTCCCTTTGGGACTGGCTTTACGCCGTTTAGGTGCGCTTTTGCCTTTCACCGCCGCAGCGGGCTTAGAAGGCAGGCTGCGAAATGCCGAAGACACCCGGTTCGTTTTGGCCTGAATGATGAGGTTCTGCAACGTGGCGACCAGCGGTTCCATGAAATCCTGGTAGCGGCAGCTTTTTTCACTGATACGCGTCAGCGTGGATTCCCAGTCAGCCGTCATATCTGGCCTTGCGGCAATATCCGGCAGCGAATGAATCAGTGCGCGGCCAGTGTCGCTGGAATGTATATAACGCCCTTTTTTGTATAAAAACTCGCGGCGGAACAGGAGTTCGATAATCCCGGCGCGTGTCGCTTCTGTGCCCAATCCGTCCGTGGCGCGCAGAATTTTCTTCAGTTCTTTATCCTGCACAAAACGCGCAATACCGGTCATCGCGGAAAGCAATGTCGCATCGGTGAACGGGCGCGGCGGCTGCGTCTGGCGCTCCACCACTTCTCCGCGTTCGCACAGTAATTCATCGCCCTTCGCCACGACCGGCAACGGCGTACCTTCGTTTTCTTCGTCACGCTCTTTGCTGCCAAGCAGTGTTCGCCAGCCTGCTTCAGCCAGAAAACGCGCTTTGGCGATAAACTTGCCACCTGCAATATCCAGATCGATAACGCATTTGCGGTATACCGCGTCGGGGCAGAATTGCATCAGATACTGACGTGCTACCAGACCATAAATTTTGCGCTCGTCATCGCTCAGGTTGACGTTACTGCTGCGAGCCGTCGGGATAATCGCGTGGTGCGCATCGACCTTTTTGTCGTCCCAGCAACGGTTACGCAAATCGGTATCAACCACCGGCTGCGGCATTAAATCCGGGCGGTGAACGCCGATGGCATTCAGTACGGCGTGACGTCCGGCAAAATGTTCTTCTGGCAGATATCGGCAATCCGAACGCGGATACGTAATCAGTTTGTGCGTTTCATAGAGTTTCTGACAAATATCCAGAATCTGCTGCGCGCTCAGGCCAAAAGCTTTTGACCCTTCAATCTGCAAGGTGGATAACGAGAACGGCAACGGCGCGATGTCATTTTCACGTTTGTCGTTATACCCGGTGACCATCGCCGGTTGCCCGGCAATGCGCGCCACCACGTGATCGGCCAGCGGGCGGTGCAGCAAACGCCCTTCTTCATCCTGATACGGCTCGCAGGAGTCGCTCGGTTGCCAGAGCGCGATGAAGCGTTCTTCGGCAGGCGTGACGATATGCGCTTTCACTTCAAAAAAATCTTTCGGTACGAAGTTTTCGATTTCTTCATCACGGCGCACCACCAGACCGAGCACTGGCGTTTGCACGCGGCCCACGGAAAGCACGCCGTTGTATCCTGCATTGCGCCCTAAAATAGTATAGGCGCGGGTCATGTTGATGCCGTAAAGCCAGTCAGCGCGGGCGCGGGCCAGCGCAGAAACGCACAGCGGAATAAAATCACGGTTGTCGCGCAGGCGTTCAATGGCACGTTCGACGGCCTGCGGATTGAGATCGTTAATCAGACAGCGCTGGGTCGCCTGGCGTTTTTCCGGCGTCAGTTCGAGATAATCCAGCACTTCATCCACCAGCAGTTGCCCTTCGCGATCCGGGTCACCCGCGTGGACAACCTGAGAGGCTTCAAGCAGCAGACGTTTGATGACATTAAGCTGTTTAGCGACGGAAGGACGCGGCTGAAGCTGCCATTTATTAGGAATGATCGGTAAGTCAGCCAGTGCCCAGCGGGCGAAGCGGCTGTCATAGGCATCCGGCTGGGCCTGTTCCAGTAAGTGACCGACACACCAGGTCACCACCTGGTCGTTACCGCAGGCAATGTATCCGTCGCCGCGGCGATGAGGCTTTGGCAGGACATCGGCAATAGCGCGGGCAAGGCTGGGTTTTTCGGCAATAAACAGACGCATCAGATCGCACCGTCCTGAAGTGTGACCGCTACAAGAATTTCCATCATCCCATCCTTCATTCACAACGTCCTCATCATCCAGGGTGGCTATGTTAGCCGCTGGCGGCGCAATTAGTAAGATGGATAGAGACATCCGGGATGGCGGTCGCTCACAAAGGCAGCGAAAAACCGGTTTATCAGAATCAACCGAACATATTCTGCTGAAAAACCGGTCTGTCCGTCGTGAGGAAATGGCTTAGAAATGCGTCACGAAAGGTGTGCTGTCCACCGGAATGACCTGCAAACTTGCTTTGAGCTGCGGCGTGCCGAGATACAGGAAACCGACGATTTTATCGTTCTCGCCGCAATGGAAGGCTTTGCGGACATCAGGATGATCGGTCCACGCGCCGGTGCGCCAGATGCCGTTGAACCCCTGAGCCAGCGCTGCCATCTGCATCGCCTGCACGGCACAACCGGCGGACAACAATTGTTCCCACTGTGGCACTTTCGGGCTTTCCTTGCAGGCCGCAATCACGGTGATGATTTGCGGCGCGCGAAGCGGAGCCTGCGTGGCTTTCTCAATGGCTTTTTCGTCCGCGCCGTCTTTGATCGCCGCCGCGCGCAGCAGCTCACTGAAACGCGTCAGACCATCATTTTCTGCAATCACGAAGCGCCACGGCTGAAGCGCACCGTGGTCTGGCGCACGCAGCCCTGCGTTGATGATATTTTGCAGTGCTTGCCCTGCCGGTGCGGGAGCCGCCAGACGGGATGCAGAACGGCGGTTAAGTAACAAATCCAGTGCGTCCATTTTAATCTCCTGAGAATAATTGCTATTTACCTTACGTTAACATAGGCACAACGCATTTTTCCAACCTCCGGCAGGCTTTCGGATAATGCGTCACCGCCAAATTCTGAAATGATTTAAAGCTGACATTTCTCCGGCAGGTCATTAGGATAGCGAGACTTAACCGTCTTATTGGAGAGACCATGCGCACATTGTGGCGAATTATCGCCGGTTTTTTTAAGTGGACCTGGCGTCTTCTTAATTTCGTCAGAGAATTCATTCTCAACGTATTTCTTATTCTGATCATTCTGGCCGGCGTCGGCATCTGGTATGCCGTGCAGGATAAGCCGGTTGAAACCACCAAAGGCGCGCTGCTGGTTGATCTTAGCGGCTCGGTGGTGGACAAACCTTCCGTCAACAATAAAGTCCGCCAGTGGGGCCGCGAGCTTCTGGGGACATCCAGCAGCCGGTTACAGGAAAACTCCCTGTTTGATCTGGTCGATACCCTTCGTTCAGCAAAAGATGACAAAAACGTCACTGGTATCGTGTTGCAACTGACCGATTTCACCGGTACCGATCAGTCATCAATGCAATATATCGGTAAAGCATTGCGTGAATTCCGTGATGCCGGTAAACCGATTTACGCCATCGGTGACAGCTACAATCAGTCGCAATATTATCTGGCGAGCTACGCCAATAAAATCTATCTGTCGCCGCAGGGCGCGGTCGATTTGCACGGTTTTGCGACCAATAATCTGTACTACAAATCTCTGCTGGATAAGCTGAAGGTCACCACCAACATCTTCCGCGTCGGGACGTATAAATCTGCCGTTGAACCGCTGATCCGTGATGATATGTCGCCTGCGGCCCGCGAGGCGGATAGCCGCTGGATTGGTGGCTTGTGGAGTAACTACCTCAATACCGTTTCAGCTAACCGTCAGATTACGCCTGAGCAATTGTTCCCGGGTGCAGCGGGCATTCTTGCGGGAATGCAGGCCACCGGCGGCGACATGGCTCAGTACGCACTGAAAGCCAAACTGGTGGATTCTCTGGCATCACGGACCGACGCAGACAATGACATGGTGAAAGCATTTGGCTGGAATAAAACCACCAAAGACTTCAACTACACCAGCATTTACGATTATTCACCGAAGCCAAAACCGGATAACAATGATCCGCAAATCGCGGTGATCTTCGCGACCGGTGCCATCAACGACGGTGAAGAGCAACCGGGTGCGGTGGGCGGCGATACCACCGCACAGCAAATTCGCGATGCCCGTCTGGATCCGAAAGTGAAAGCGATTGTCTTCCGCGTCAACAGTCCTGGCGGCAGCGTCAGCGCGTCTGAAGTGATCCGCTCTGAACTGGCCGCCGCGAAAGCTGCGGGTAAACCGGTGGTAGTTTCAATGGGTGGCATGGCGGCTTCCGGGGGTTACTGGATTTCAACGCCAGCGAACTACATCATTGCCAGCCCAAGCACGCTGACCGGCTCCATCGGTATCTTTGGTGTGATCAATACGTATCAGAACACACTTGATTACGCCGGTGTGCATACTGACGGCGTGGCGACTTCCCCGCTGGCCGATATCGCATCGACCAAAGCGTTGCCGCCGGAATTCTCGCAAATGATGCAACTGAACATCGAGAATGGGTATAAAACTTTCCTCGGCCTGGTGGCGAATTCCCGTCATAAAACGCCGGAGCAGATTGATCAGATTGCACAGGGTCACGTCTGGATTGGTTCTGACGCCAAGGCCAACGGTCTGGTGGATGAACTGGGTGATTTCGATGACGCCGTGAAGAAAGCTGCGGATCTGGCCAAACTGCCGAAATGGCAGTTGAACTGGTATGTCAGCGAGCCAAGTCTGAGCGATATGTTGTTCTCCCAGGTCAGCGTGTCCGTTCACGCCATGCTGCCCGCGGCTATTCAGGCCTATCTGCCTGCGCCGGTGAGCAAAATGGCGATGGAGCTGAAATCACAAGCTGACCTGTTCAGCAACATGAACGATCCGCAAAACCGTTACGCACTTTGCCTGACGTGTGGTGACGTGAAGTAATTGCGTTAACCCCTGCGGCATGAAAATCTGCCCGGCGCTTCTCCCAGAGAACGCCGGGCTTTTTTGTGGCACCGCCCTTTTCTGGTGGGACAGCGGCGGCGAAGCCTTTATACTTAGCGCAGTTGCTTTCACCTTTCTAAAAAAAGAACATCTTTGATGACTAAAAAATCTATTTACGTTGCCTACACCGGCGGCACCATCGGTATGCAGCGTTCTGAGCAGGGTTACATTCCTGTATCCGGCCATTTACAACGCCAGCTGGCGCTGATGCCAGAATTCCACCGCCCTGAAATGCCTGAGTTTACGATTCAGGAATACGCGCCACTGATGGATTCTTCCGACATGACGCCGGAAGACTGGCAGCACATCGCGGACGACATTCAGGCGCATTACGACGATTACGACGGTTTTGTGATTTTGCATGGCACGGACACCATGGCCTTCACGGCTTCTGCGCTGTCTTTCATGCTGGAAAATCTGAGCAAGCCGGTGATCGTTACGGGTTCGCAAATCCCGCTGGAAGCCCTGCGCTCTGACGGGCAGATTAACCTGCTGAACTCGCTGTATATTGCGGCAAATCATCCGGTTAACGAAGTCACCCTGTTTTTCAATAACCGTCTTTATCGCGGTAACCGCAGCACTAAAGCCCACGCCGACGGTTTTGATGCATTCGCGTCACCCAACCTTTCTCCGTTGCTGGAAGCGGGCATTCACATCCGCCGTCTGTCCACCCCTTCGCTGCCGGTCGTTCCTGCTTCGACGCTGAAAGTGCATCACATCACCCCGCAGCCTATCGGCGTGGTGACTATTTACCCCGGCATTTCCGCAGAAGTTGTGCAAAACTTTCTGATGCAGCCCGTGAAAGCGCTGATCCTGCGCTCTTACGGAGTCGGCAATGCCCCGCAAAAAGGTGATTTGCTGAAAGTGCTGAAGGACGCCTCTGAGCGCGGCATTGTGGTCGTGAATCTGACGCAATGTATCTCCGGACGCGTCAATATGGGGGGTTATGCAACGGGCAATGCGCTTGCGCATTCCGGCGTGATCAGCGGATTTGATATGACGGTGGAAGCCGCGCTGACCAAGCTGCATTACCTGCTCAGCCAGTCACATACGCCGGAAGAAATCCGCGAACTGATGCAGCAGAATCTGCGTGGCGAACTGACGGAATAGTTGACCGTATAAGAGGCGATATGAAATCTGCGTTGTTGCTGGTCGATTTGCAAAACGATTTTTGCCGCGGTGGCGCGCTGGCCGTTAATGACGGGGATGCGACCGTTGCCGTCGCCAATCAGATGATGTTGTGGTGTAAAAGCCGCGATATCCCCGTGGTGGCGTCGCAAGACTGGCACCCTGCCGGACACAAAAGTTTTGCCGCAAACTCGCATCAGGATGCCTGGACATCGGGTGAACTGAACGGGCTGCCGCAGGTCTGGTGGCCGGTTCACTGCGTTCAGCACGAACCCGGCGCGGAATTCCATCCGTCACTGAATACGCGTCTTTTAGATTTTGTCGTCCAAAAAGGCACGGACGCTGAAATCGACAGTTACAGCGCATTCTTCGATAACGGCCACCGCGCCGCTACCGTGCTGAACGACTGGCTGAAAGCCTCAAAGATTTCGCATCTTTATGTCATGGGTCTGGCGACGGATTATTGTGTGAAGTTCACGGTCCTGGACGCGCTGTCACAGGGATATCAGGTTACGCTGCTGACCGATGGCTGCCGTGGTGTGAACATCGAACCTCACGACAGTGCTGAAGCTGTTGAAGCAATGCGTGAGGCTGGCGCACAAATCGGGACGGCAGACGCCCTGAACGGCTGATTACTCTGCTCTTCAGAGGCAAAAAAGGCGCGTATGCGCCTTTTTTATTCCCTGACATTTCGCGTAAAAAACTGCTTATCTCCATGTCTCCGCCGTAAGATGTTCAATTCCGGACAAATTCATTTTTTACAAAACTTCACGTAATAGATCTCGTTTTGGGTATGCGTAATACGTTATAAATAGCACACTATCATTAATCACCTGGCTGTATTCCATGATAATTTTACGACTGGCATGCCACGCTAATGACTCTGCAATGTCTCCGTTATTTTTTATCGATAAATAATGAATGGACTATGCGTGGCCGTACCAATAAGATGGCGCCGCTTTTTATTAAATGAATAACTCAAGCTTAGGATGAGCAGGCTAACCCTTAAGGATTATCAGATTGAAAGAATATCAATATCAAATTTTAAAAAGCTGTCTTCAGCGTGAAGTGATGGATTCAGAGAAAGACTTTTCCTGGTTCCGCACGCTGCATCGCGCCATTAAATGCCCGGGCAGGCGATTCTACTTCTGGTGGCGAATCGCTAATTATCTTTATAAAACCGGCGGCAAGGCTTCCAGAAAATATGCAATTTCGGTAAACAGAAGATTAAGAAATAAATATGGTACCGATATCAATCTGGGCGCTGATATTGGCCCCGGAATGAAGATTTCTCATTTCGTTGGTATTGTGGTTGCCGATTGTTGCGAAATAGGCTCGAACCTGAACATTAAGCAAAATGTGACAATTGGTATCAAATATGACAACCAGAGCGGCAAGATCTATATCGGGGACAATGTCATCATTGGTGCGAACAGTTGCATTATTGGTTGCGATATAAGCATCGGGAATAATGTCACCATCGGTGCGATGAGTTTCGTAGATAAAAATGTTCCTAATGATTGCGTTGTCTATAACCAGCGCACAGATAACCTGATCTACAAGCAGATTGCGTAACCCACTGACGATTATTTTTTAAAGGCGCGTTATGCGCCTTTTTTATGCCTCAGACAAACCCCCTCCCATTACTCCGGTTTGAGTCTAATCAGCGCATCCTGAGCGAACTGTTGTTTCAGCTCTTGCTTGCTTTTGGTAACGATCTGCCCGTCAGTGCCGATGCTCATATGCTGGGCATCCACGTTGTGACGTGACTGATACAGCATCACCGCTTGCAGGCTGTTCTCTTTTTGTTCTGGCGTCAGCGCCACACCGTCGGGCCATTTCCCCAGCTCTACGGCCAGCGCCAGACGTGCGTAGATTTCCGGCGTCATTACATCAATGAGTTGATTAATTTCCATCTGAGCACCTCTGTTCAACAGGATTATTCAAAAGGTTTTGAATAATAGCTGAATCGATTTTGTCGGTAAGATTACAGCGCAGCCTAACCGGCCGTTTTTTCGCCATTTTTGCTGTCGGTAAAACTCATCGAAGCAGAATTTACGCAGTAACGTTCACCTGTTGGTTGCGGGCCATCCGGGAAAACATGCCCTAAATGTGCCTCGCAGCTGGAACAGCGGATCTCAATGCGGTCCATATTATGCGTATTATCAGTGAGATATTTTATCGCATCGTGGTCAACAGGTTGATAAAAACTTGGCCATCCGCAGCCGGATTCATACTTAGTCTCGGAGTAAAACAGAGGCGCGTTACACACTACGCAATGATAAATGCCCTGGCGAATGTTGTGCAGCAGTTTTCCTGTATAAGGGCGCTCGGTTCCGTGTTCCTGAGTGACATAACGTTGAATTTCAGTGAGTTGTTCGGGTGCAGAAGCAGATTTGGATGCATTGCTCATGATTATCGTTCTCTGACGAATTTAAATTACAACTAAATTAACAGTTTATAATAACAAAAAATTAACAACAATTCAGCCTGTTTTGTCCTAAACTGTATGGCATCAGCGTTAGCCAGCTCCAACTTGTGATGGCGATCACACTCCTGATCTTCTTGTCCTTTATATTCTGTTTTTCGCCCCCATCTGGTTGTGAGCCGATTAAAAAAACGGAACGTGCAATAAGCGAGCAACAGTAGGTCGTCGCTTTGACTTACAGCAATAATTGACACGATTCCGCTTGACGCTCAGCAAGGTTTTTGTAATTTTACAACCAACCTTTTATTCACTAAAAAAATAGCTGGTGGAATATATGACTATCAAAGTAGGTATCAACGGTTTTGGCCGTATCGGTCGCATTGTTTTCCGTGCTGCTCAGGAACGTTCTGACATCGAGATCGTAGCAATCAACGATCTGTTAGACGCAGAATACATGGCATACATGCTGAAGTACGACTCAACTCATGGTCGTTTCAACGGTACTGTTGAAGTTAAAGACGGTCACCTGGTTGTTAACGGCAAAACCATCCGTGTTACCGCTGAGCGTGACCCAGCTAACCTGAAATGGAATGAAGTTAACGTTGATGTTGTTGCTGAAGCGACTGGTCTGTTCCTGGACGACGCAACTGCACGTAAACACATCACTGCAGGCGCTAAGAAAGTTGTTCTGACTGGTCCATCTAAAGATGACACCCCTATGTTCGTTATGGGCGTTAACCATAAAGAATACAAAGGTCAGGAAATCGTTTCTAACGCATCTTGCACCACTAACTGCTTGGCACCACTGGCTAAAGTTATCAACGACAACTTCGGTATCGTTGAAGCGCTGATGACCACTGTTCATGCAACTACCGCAACTCAGAAAACCGTTGATGGCCCGTCTCACAAAGACTGGCGCGGCGGCCGCGGCGCATCTCAGAACATCATCCCTTCTTCTACCGGTGCAGCTAAAGCAGTAGGTAAAGTTATCCCTGCTCTGAACGGTAAACTGACTGGTATGGCGTTCCGCGTTCCTACTCCTAACGTTTCTGTTGTTGACCTGACTGCACGTCTGGAAAAACCAGCAACCTACAAAGAAATCTGCGCAGTAATCAAAGCAGCTTCTGAAGCAGGCGACCTGAAAGGCGTTCTGGGTTACACCGAAGACGACGTTGTTTCTACCGATTTCAACGGCGAAAAACTGACTTCAGTATTCGATGCTAAAGCAGGTATCGCGCTGAATGACAACTTTGTGAAACTGGTTTCCTGGTACGACAACGAAACTGGCTACTCAAACAAAGTACTGGATCTGATTTCTCACGTTTCCAAATAATTGGCAATGTTGATGAACTGATTGAAGGGCGACGCAAGTCGCCCTTTTGCTTTCTGTCAGTCGCACATTTTTATCAGGCATATGAGTGCGATCAAACAGAATGATGACGTTCATCTGTAGTCTTGGTTCTTATCTTCGTAATTGTTAAAACCCTGACAGGACTTTAGATAATGACAGAACAACTCTTTTCTCTTCCGGTCGTAAACCAAATTTCAACCACCATCAGCCAGCGTCAGATCGACGAACTGCCGGTGATCGTTGTTTCTCATCCCAAAGTAAAAGCGGCTGTAGCCTTACAAGGCGCACATTTATTGTCCTGGCAGCCTGAAGGCGAAGCGCCTGTGCTGTGGATGAGCAGCGCAAGCGCTTTCAAAGAAGGCGTCGCAATTCGTGGCGGTATTCCAATTTGCTGGCCGTGGTTTGGCCCGGCGGGTAAACCGTCTCACGGTTTTGCGCGTAACTTCGCCTGGACACTGACCGATCACAAAGAAAGCGCTGAAGGCGTTGTTCTGACGCTGACGCTGAAAAGCACACCTGAAAGTCTGGAATTGTGGCCACACGAATTTGTGCTGACCGCGCGCTTCACACTCGGTGAAATCTGCCACATTGAGCTGGAATCTGCCGGTGACTTCGAAGCCAACAGCGCCCTGCACACCTATTTCAACATCGGCAATATCGCGGATGTCACCGTTAAAGGGCTCGGTGCCAGCTTCATTGATAAAGTCGATGGCGCGAAACTTAAAGAAGAAGCTGGTGACCTGACCTTTACCGGACAGACTGACCGCATCTACACCCAGCCTCAGGCGACCAGTGAAATCGTGGATCCGGTGCTGAAACGCACGCTGGTTGTTGCGCATGAAAACAACGCAGACGTTGTGGCGTGGAACCCGGGTTCTGCGCTGTCCGTAAGCATGGCCGATATGCCAGACGACGGTTACAAAACCATGGTTTGTGTTGAAACGGCGCAGGTGTCAGACAAGCATGTTTCGACCGCCGCTGCACCGGCACGTCTTGCGGTGACATTCTCAATCCGCAAATAACCGGACAGAGTTTTCCCGTCGTAAAAACTAAGGGGCCATCCGGCCCCTTTTGTCTGCGTCAGATTTAGCGAATTCAGACCATATCCAGCGAGGTTTTCCCGCGTGGTGCCGGAAAGGCAGCATTGATCATCGCAATTTCTTCATCCGTCAGAAACAGCGCCAACGCTGCCGCATTCTCTTTGACATGCTGCGGCTGAACGGCTTTAGGAATCGCAATCACGTTGCGGGTGCGCGTTACCCAAGCCAGCGCGATTTGCGAACTGCTCACGCCGCGCACGGCGGCAATTTTCTGCATCACCGGATTGTCCAGCACGTCATGACGTAATTTTCCGGCCTGTGCCAGCGGGCAATACGCCATTACCGGGACAGCGTGTTCTTCGCACCACGGCAAAAGGTCAAATTCGATGCCCCGTGAAGCGGCGTGATATAAAACCTGATCGGTCATACATTCCTGGCCGCCGGGAATCTTCCACAATTCCTGCATATCATCGGTATCAAGATTGGATACGCCCCAGCGCCGGATTTTGCCTGACTGCTGCAACTTTTCCATCGCCGCAACGGTGTCATGTAACGGAATCGAACCACGCCAGTGCAACAGATACAGGTCTATACAATCTGTTTGCAATCTTTTGAGACTTTGTTCGCAGGCGGTTATCGCCTTCTCCCCTCCGGCATGATGTGGATAGACTTTTGAGACCAGATACACTTCATCACGCCGTCCGGCTATTGCCTCGCCGACCACCCTTTCCGCCTCGCCGTCCGCGTACATTTCTGCGGTGTCGATCAGGGTCATACCGGCATCCAGCCCTTGTTTCAGCGCATCCACTTCGGCGCGCCGCTCACTGCGTTGTTCTCCCATAAACCAGGTGCCTTGTCCGATTGCGGGAACGCTTGTGCCATCAGGAAATTGCACGGTTTTCGCTTTCATCTGTTTCCTCCTGTCGGGTCTGCAAAAATGAGTGATGAACTCGTGGTGAACTATAAATGTGCAAATGGGGCGAAACGCCCCATGAATGTGCAGAGTATGCACCGGAAAAGTGCCCGCTTAATTAAAAGCTGTAGGTCACACCGGTCCAGACAATCGCGCTATAAGATTTATCCACCATCGGACTGTCTTTCACTTCGTCCGCTAAACGGATGTAACGGCCGGTGAAGAAGCCCTGCCAGTCGCGGGTAAAGTTATAACGAGCGGAAATCTCGGCGTAAGGACTAAAGCTGTCATCGGCAGAATAGCTGTTCAGGCCACTGCGACGCGATTCTCCTTTGGTGACGCCATAGTAGTAATCGTTCTGGTTGCTGCTGTTCCACATAACACCAAAACCAGGAACCAGTGCCCAGTTGTCCTGATGAATCGGATACAGATAAGCCGCATCGGCGACCAGGCCATTACTGTTATTGAGCACATCACCGTTAAACGTTGCACGCAGCGTGCCCCAGTCTTCAACATGTGAATACGCCAGACCGCCCATCAGCGTACCGCGGCGTTTGTTGAGACGTTTCATCTGGTGATCGTCAGAGTCATCGGGGTCAAAACCGAATGGAATATAAGTTGCAGTGACGCTGAATTTATTGCTGCTGTCTTTCCAAAGATAGTAGCCTGCAGTCAGTGATTTGAAATAGAAATCGTCACTGTCGTAAGACACGATCGGCACGGGTAAAATTTTATTGTCATAACCACGGTATGCGTTGACATCCGCCAGAGCCGAAGCGCCGAGTGACCAGGTTCCTGCGACAGCTGCATGACTGAAAAGCACTGCCGAGCCCACGATGGACAGTGTTTTGAGGTTCAAAATCTTCATTGTCTTAATTCCATTAAGTAAAAAATCGTCGGTAGTGTAAATGAAGCGTAAGTATCCCGCTTAGCATTTCTCGTTCTCTAAAAAACCTTAACCTGAAAAATCGAAGCGATCGCACAATTTATCTGCAAAATATGAAATAAAAATGACTAAAGAAACAACTTCCGGTCTGCAAGGCACGTCCTGCAAGGCTTTTCAGAGCATTCCGGACAACTGAGTCATTGAAATGACTTAAAAAACGGCAAAACCAGAGAGGAAATTTTTCTAATGCCAAACTACGCTTATAAATAGATGAAAGACTTAGCCTGAACAGTCGCCCGTCCCACCGATTTATGACAGTTTTCAAATCATCGCCACTGTCAGCGTCAAAGGGGTTCTGCAAGTTGGCATAAGGGTTGCTGTATTCAGGTGGGAGATCTTTCTTCCGGGGGCTTAGCTCTCATTAACCTGTGCTATACCCAAGTCTTTGAGGTTGCGCTAACGCTTCAAAACGAAAGGTAAAATAACGAAGGACGGGCATCGTATGAACATATTTGACCATTATCGCCAGCGCTATGAGGCTGCCAAGGACGAAGAGTTCACACTGCAGGAATTTCTTACCATTGCACGGCAAGATCGCAGTGCTTATGTCAATGCGGCGGAACGTCTGTTGATGGCAATCGGTGAACCAGTGATGGTAGATACCGCGCTTGAACCACGCCTGTCGCGTTTATTCTCGAACCGTGTTGTTGCACGCTACCCTGCATTTGAAGAATTTTACGGCATGGAAGAGGCCATCGAGCAGATCGTCTCCTATCTGAAACACGCCGCGCAAGGTCTGGAAGAAAAGAAACAAATCCTCTATTTACTGGGTCCGGTGGGTGGTGGTAAATCGTCACTGGCCGAACGGCTGAAATCCCTGATGCAACGTGTACCGATTTATGTGCTGAGCGCCAACGGCGAACGCAGCCCGGTAAACGATCATCCGCTGTGCCTGTTTAATCCGCAGGAAGATGCGCATATTCTCGAAAAAGAATACAACATTCCTCCGCGCTATCTGGGCACCATCATGTCGCCGTGGGCGGCAAAACGTCTGCACGAATTTGGCGGTGACATCACGAAATTCAGAGTCGTGAAAGTCTGGCCGTCGATTCTCGAACAAATTGCTATAGCCAAAACTGAGCCTGGCGATGAAAACAACCAAGACATCTCCGCGCTGGTCGGGAAAGTGGATATCCGTAAACTGGAGAACCACGCGCAGAACGATCCGGACGCTTACGGTTATTCCGGCGCACTTTGCCGTGCAAACCAGGGTGTGATGGAGTTCGTCGAGATGTTTAAGGCACCGATTAAAGTGCTGCACCCGCTGCTGACCGCCACACAGGAAGGTAACTATAACGGGACTGAGGGGATCTCTGCCCTGCCGTTCAACGGCATTATTCTGGCGCACTCCAACGAATCTGAGTGGGTGACGTTCCGCAACAACAAGAATAATGAAGCGTTCCTTGACCGTGTGTACATTGTCAAAGTGCCTTATTGCCTGCGCGTTTCCGAAGAGATGAAAATCTACGACAAACTGCTCAGCAACAGTGAACTGGCGCATGCTCCTTGCGCGCCGGGTACGTTAGAAACGCTGGCACGCTTCTCCATTCTTTCGCGTCTGAAAACGCCGGAGAACTCCAGCAGCTATTCCAAAATGCGCGTCTATGACGGCGAAAGCCTGAAAGACACCGATCCGAAAGCCAAATCCTATCAGGAATACCGCGATTATGCGGGCGTGGACGAAGGGATGAACGGGCTGTCGACGCGTTTCGCGTTTAAAATTCTGTCCCGCGTATTCAACTTTGATCATGCGGAAGTCGCCGCCAACCCGGTCCATCTGTTCTATGTTCTGGAACAGCAAATCGAGCGCGAGCAATTCCCGCAGGACATCGCTGAAAAATATCTGGAACACCTGAAAGGCTATCTGATCCCGAAATACGCAGAATTCATCGGTAAAGAGATCCAGACCGCTTATCTGGAATCCTATTCAGAGTACGGACAAAACATTTTCGACCGTTATGTCACCTACGCTGACTTCTGGATCCAGGATCAGGAATACCGTGACCCGGATACCGGCCAGCTGTTTGACCGTGAATCCCTGAACGCAGAGCTGGAGAAAATTGAAAAACCAGCCGGGATCAGTAATCCAAAAGATTTCCGTAACGAAATTGTCAACTTCGTGCTGCGTGCCCGCGCCAATAACAGCGGCCGCAATCCAAACTGGACCAGTTACGAAAAACTGCGCACGGTGATCGAGAAAAAAATGTTCTCAAATACCGAGGAACTACTGCCAGTTATCTCGTTTAACGCCAAGACGTCGACCGATGAACAGAAGAAACATGATGATTTTGTCGACAGAATGATGGAGAAAGGATATACACGCAAACAGGTTCGCCTGCTGTGTGAATGGTATCTGCGCGTAAGAAAATCCTCGTAACAGGGGATCGTTGGCAACGTCGTTTGGGGGAAATATGACGTATTTTATTGACCGCCGGCTGAATGGCAAAAACAAGAGTGCGGTGAACCGCCAGCGCTTCTTGCGTCGCTATAAGTCGCAAATCAAACAGTCGATTGCCGAGGCCATCAACAAGCGTTCGGTTACCGACGTGGACAGCGGGGAGTCGGTTTCGATCCCCAATGCAGATATCAACGAACCCATGTTCCATCAGGGCCGCGGTGGCTTACGCCACCGTGTTCACCCCGGCAATGACCACTTTGTGCAGAATGACCGTATCGAACGACCGCAAGGGGGCGGTGGCGGCGGCAGTGGCCAGGGCGAAGCCAGTCAGGACGGTGAAGGCGAAGACGAGTTTTCTTTCCAGATCTCCAAAGACGAATATCTCGATCTGCTGTTTGAAGATTTGGCGCTTCCTAACCTGAGAAAAAATCAGCATAAGCAGCTGACTGAATTCAAAACCCACCGCTCCGGTTATACGTCTAACGGCGTACCGGCGAATATCAGTGTGGTGCGCTCTTTGCAAAACTCTCTGGCTCGCCGCACGGCGATGACCGCGGGTAAAAAACGGGAGCTGCGTGAGCTGGAATCGACCCTGACCGAGGTCGAACACAGTGAACCGGCACAATTACTGGAAGAAGAACGGCTGCGTAAGGAAATCGCCGAGTTGCGGGCAAAAATCGCCAAAACGCCGTTCATCGACACCTTTGATTTACGTTATCGCAACTACGAGCGTCGCCCTGAGCCTTCCAGCCAGGCTGTGATGTTCTGTCTGATGGATGTCTCCGGTTCTATGG
This sequence comes from Rahnella sp. ChDrAdgB13, assembly GCF_017655185.1. NCBI lineage: Bacteria > Pseudomonadati > Pseudomonadota > Gammaproteobacteria > Enterobacterales > Yersiniaceae > Rahnella > Rahnella sp. ChDrAdgB13. The sequence continues at coordinate 23,985 of NZ_JAEMGT010000131.1, forward strand.
ATCAGGCAACCAAAGACATGGCCAAACGTTTCTATATTCTGCTCTATCTGTTCCTGAGCCGGACGTATAAAAACGTCGACGTGGTCTATATCCGTCACCATACACAAGCCAAAGAAGTGGATGAACAGGAGTTCTTCTACTCGCAGGAAACCGGCGGGACCATCGTTTCAAGCGCACTGAAACTGATGGATGAAGTCATTCAGGAACGCTACGACCCTGCGCAGTGGAATATTTATGCCGCGCAGGCCTCTGATGGCGACAACTGGGCTGACGATTCCCCTCTTTGCCACCAGCTTCTGGCACAGAAGATCCTGCCGATGGTGCGTTATTACAGCTATATCGAAATC
>NZ_JAEMGT010000017.1:0-91063 GCF_017655185.1 Rahnella sp. ChDrAdgB13
TACGGATTACCTGAGGAAGTCGGCGACGAGGGGAGCTTTTATCTAAATCCGATTTATTCAACAAAGCCCCATGAACATTCAAAATACACCGAAGCGGATCAGTACGGCACCCGCGTAGTCGCAGGCGAAGACGCACAAGATGATGTGGATGCGGCAACCTACAATCCGTTTGCCGATTTAAAGTCGATGCTGAATAAGAAGAAGTAGTTTTAGATCTGTCCGCTTTTGTGGCAAAACCTCCAGAGATAACACTCCGGGTATCTTGTCGTTGAGAAGCGGACGCTACAGAGGTAACGCTTTCAGGATAACAGCGAAATCGTCTACAACTCCACAGTAAGTTAGCCGTCCCGAACTATTAAAGATTCATTACACAAGGAGGCCTGCGTAAATAGCCTCCTTTTATTATGCTGTGTGACTATCGTAATCAAATTATTCCAATAGTTCTTTAGGATTTATTATTTTTTCTTTTCTTTCATTTAAGCCACCGTTGATGGCTATCCTGTTGAGATGATCTTCAATGAATTTTTGACCTTGTTTTGACAGCATGCTTATGTCATTATTTAAAATTACAATATCCCTGTTAAGTTCCATTAAAAAATTATTCGCCGCGTTGATAATATTCGAAAGTTTTACATCTACGGCCTTAATGAGAATATTCTGGGCAGCCACATTATCACCGAACTTATTTTCAATTTCGAGGAGTTCGCTCATGGCTCTATTCATGGCCTCATCCTGGAGATCTCTATATTGCAATGTTTTACTATGGACGAGATCCTGAGCCTTTTTCTTGAGGTCAAGATGCATTTCACCAATAGCCTTTATTGTCTCCGTATTAAGAATAGTTAATTCCTTTTGATACTTTTTGATAGCATCGGTAGTCATCATCATGCGCTGGAAATCATTATCTTTTACAATTTCCTCAAGGTCAATTAACGCTTTTCTTACGCCCGTTTCTTCTTTAATCCTTAGCTCTACCTCAAGCTCTTTCATCCGTATTGTTCTTTCGTGATCTGAATTCCTTTCAGTTTCGTTGCGTTGATGTTCCCAACGTTTCGATGGTTCTCTGATCAGATCACTTACCGCATCTAACGGCGCTTTAACTAAATCTATAATAACGCTTCCAAATTTACTAAACATACTCATTTAAGTCTCCTTTTGTTCCTGTTGTTAGTCTTTCCATTTCTCTCTCAAAGAGTCGGTTATCTTTAATGATAAGGTACTTCAACTGAGATAGGTTGAGTGATGATTTCTCTTCCATATTTATAAGCAAGTCTAGAAATTCAATCTTCGTAGAAGCCAAATTTTTATAGAAAATAGAAGAGGATATACTTTCATGCACAGAAGATTCCTCTTCAGAGAGCAAACATATTAATCTTTTAATGGCTGAATTATAAAAATCAGAATGTATTGAACTGGTATCTTCTTCAGGAAAAAGAAAGTGAGTATTTATAAATTGCGTCTTCTCTTTTTCAAAGAGAAGTTTCAGACCCATTTCATTTTTCTCAAATAAAAAAAGATTTGAGAAAAAATCGACAGAGTGAGTTGTTGTTCTCAATATAAGTTTTTGTCTCGATTGACGCAAAAGATCAAGAACTGATATCAATTCGCAATCAGCCATAATTTACCTCACTGATCTAACGTATCTTTTTCTTCCTTTGCCATATCTCGTATTTTACCAAGACTATTTAAGGTCCCTTCATCAACCAGTCCCTCACTGACATCTAAGCTTTTTGTATAGCTGCTTACCAGTTCTTTGATCCATGAAGCTGCGACCCTGTCATCAACCTGAGAGTTCTTTAACGTGTTAGAAACTTCATCAAGTACCCCGGAGAAGAATTTTGCACGTTCTTTTCTTAAGTCCTCCTGTAAAGTGCCGGCAAATTTTATTTCCTCTTTAAATTCTTTGAGTAATTCGAGGTAGTTTCTCTCGTACGTGTAAATGACATTCAGACGTTCCTTTAGAAACTCCAGACTCAGGGTGTTAGTTAACTCACTGACTAAATGGTTCTTAAAAAGTCTAAATTGATATTCATTTTCTTCATTCTCTAGATTGAAAAGGGTAATTATATCGGAGATGCTATTTTCAATTTTCTGCTCAATGTCTTCGCTCATTCCTTAACCTCTTAGTTGATAATTGACTGTTAACAAAACTTTGACGGCTTCAGGCTTTAAATAAAGTCAGAGCATTCAAATTAGTTTATGTAAAAGCTATTATAGGCATCCCCTTTGAAATCTTTAGTTTTTTATCAAATATACCGTCGCGGCACTTCAAGCCCCCGAAACCCTGCGCCGGTTGCTGCAGGCTACAACGCCGGCTGGCTGGGAAAAACGGACTATCCGCAAGTAGCAGCGGGTTACGCTATGCGCTGGCGATTGATCAATTCCGTGCCAGGAATTACCCCCGGCGCTTTTCTATTCCATCATCATTCAGCCAAAAAACAAAAAAGCCCACCCAATCTTCCGGGCGGGCTTTCAACTTAATACTTCAACTCACCCCATCTCAAATATCAAAACGGTCCAGATTCATTACTTTGGTCCAGGCGGCGACGAAGTCCTTCACGAATTTCTCTTTCGCATCGCTGCTGGCGTAAACCTCGGCGCTGGCACGCAGAACGGCATTCGAGCCAAACACCAGATCGGCGCGGGTGGCGGTGAATTTGGATTCCCCCGTGACGCGGTCACGACCTTCGAAACGTTCACCGGTGGAATCAGTGGCTTTCCATTCAGTGCGCATATCGAGCAGATTGGTGAAGAAGTCCGCGTTCAGCTCACCGGTTTTATCCGTGAATACGCCGTGCTGGCTGCCGTCGAAGTTGGTTCCCAGCGCACGCAATCCGCCAATCAGTACCGTTAACTCCGGTACGGTCAGCGTCAGTTGCTGGGCCTTGTCGATCAGGAGATTTTCAGTCGAGGTTTTGCCGGTATCACCGCGATAGTTGCGGAAACCATCGGCTCTCGGTTTGAGCAAATCAAACGACTCAACATCGGTCTGATCCTGACGCGCATCCACACGCCCCGGCGTGAACGGGACGTCGATGTCGACGTTAGCCGCTTTCGCTGCTTTTTCCACACCCACGACGCCCGCCAGCACAATCACATCCGCCAGCGACGCTTTCGGATGCGACTGCTGAATGGACTCCAGCACAGGCAACACGCGCACCGCTGCGGCGTTAACATCCCATTGTCTTTGCGGCAGTAACGCAAGACGCGCACCGTTTGCCCCGCCGCGTTTATCACCGCCACGGAACGTCGAGGCCGATGCCCACGCCACCGACGCCAGTTCGCCCGCCGTCAGGCCGGACGCCGCAATCTTCTCTTTCAGCACGGCGATATCAGCAACGGTCGGATGATAAACCGGCACCGGCAACGGATCCTGCCAGATTAAGTCTTCTTTCGGCACTTCCGGCCCGATATAACGCGCTTTCGGCCCCATATCGCGGTGGGTCAGTTTGTACCAGGCTCTGGCAAATGCTTCGTTAAAGGCCTGAGGATCGCTGTGGAACCGGCGCGAAATCCTCTCAAATTCCGGGTCAAATCGCAGCGTCAGGTCAGTGACCAGCATGGTCGGTTTGCGTTTTTTCGAAGTATCGAACGGATCAGGAATGATATCCGGCGCATCGGCAGCTTCAAACTGAATAGCGCCCGCCGGGCTGCGGGTCTGCACCCACTCATATTTGAACAGGTTTTCGAAGAAGTAGTTGCTCCACTGGGTTGGCGTTTGCGACCAGATGACTTCCAGACCGGACGTGATGGCATCCGGCCCGGCACCGCTGCCGTAGCTGTTTGCCCAACCCAGACCCTGCGCTTCTATCGGAGCGGTTTCCGGGTCAACGTCCACATGGCTGGCTTGTGCGGCACCGTGAGTTTTACCCAGCGTATGGCCACCGGCGATTAACGCGACAATTTCTTCATCGTTCATGCCCATATTGCCGAACGTGGCGCGGATGGCCGGAGCCGCAGAGGCCGGATCACCGCTGTGGTTCGGGCCTTCAGGGTTGACGTAAATCAGCCCCATTTCGGTGGCGCCCAATGGAGATTTGGCAAGTTCTTCAGGATGACGATGTTCCAGCCAGGTGGTTTCGTCGCCCCAGTTCACATCCAGATCCGGTTCCCAGACGTCTTCACGCCCGGCACCAAATCCAAAGGTGCGGAAACCGGAATTCTCCAGCGCGACATTACCCGCCAGAATATAGAGATCGGCCCAGGAAATTTTTTGGCCGTATTTTTGTTTCACCGGCCACAGCAGGCGGCGCGCTTTGTCGAGGCTGACGTTATCCGGCCAGGAGTTCAGCGGTGCAAAACGTTGCTGACCACGGCCTGAACCACCACGGCCGTCAACGGAACGGTATGTCCCGGCGCTGTGCCATGCCAGGCGAATGAAAAGACCAATGTAGCTGCCCCAGTCGGCAGGCCACCAGGGTTGCGACTCGGTCAGGACGCCTTTGATATCGGCTTTGAGCGCGGAGTAATCTAATTTGGCGAATTCTTTGCGGTAATCAAACGCCTCGCCCAACGGGTTTGAGCGGGCGGAATGCTGGTTCAGTAAATCGGTTCTGAGCTGGTTTGGCCACCAGTCGCGATTGCTTGTCCCGCCGCCAGACGTTTCATTCGTTTTTCCTGCATGAAAAGGACATTTACCGCCGGAGGCTTCACGCTCTGCTTCAACAATGGGTTTTGCGTCGTTTGCTTCTTCATCAATAGAACTGCTCATGCTCACACTCCTGTTATGTAGTCTCATTGCTACTCTATACGCGGATTTAAACCAGTCACATCTGGAACATCCTATGCATTTGATAGACCTTCCCTTCTGATCTCAGCGTTCGTTCTGTGAGTTTCCACAATTTCTGAATCCCGACACTGATTATAGAATAGCCAGTTAAAGTAAAAGGCTACTTTGCCGGTGTCGCAAAATGAAAAAAGCCCGCGCAGGAGATTGAGCGGGCTTTGGGTTTTTTATCGTCACGCAGCGCCGTTAGCGCGCAGAGGCCACCGGCTCCGCAGGCAAAATGGCTTTCAGCAAATACCGTGTGTATTCATGCTGTGGCTGTGTGAAAAGTGCCCCGTTTTCCCCTTCTTCGACGATTCTTCCCTGATACATCACGCCGACCCGATCCGCGACGTGCCGCACGACATTTAAATCATGCGAGATAAACAGATAGGCCAGCCCGTATTCACGCTGGAGCGACATCAGCAAATTGAGAATTTGCGACTGAATCGATACGTCCAGCGCGGAAACCGGTTCATCACAAACGATCAGCTTTGGACGCAGGATAAGCGCCCGTGCAATGCCGATACGCTGCCGCTGTCCGCCGGAAAACTGCTGCGGATAACGCCCGGCATCGGTGGCATTGAGCCCGACCTGTACCAGCATTTCCACCACAGCCTTCTTCCGTTGATTGGCATCTTTTACGCCATGAATAATCAGCGGTTCTTCGATGCTGTAGCCCACGGTACGTTTCGGGTCAAGCGTTGAAAGCGGATCCTGAAAAATGATCTGAATGTCTTTGCGCAGGCTCCGCCATTGTGCGGCGTTGCGCGTCAGCAGCGGCACGCCGTCAAACTCGACTGTTCCACCTGAGGCGGGCGTCAGCCCTAAAATTGTGCGTCCGGTGGTGCTTTTCCCGCTACCAGACTCCCCGACCAGCGCGTAGGTTTCCCCGGCATGGATCGTGAAACTGACACCCTGTACGGCGTGGACGCTGTGCCCGCGCCGGTGAAAGGTTTTCGACAAATTATCGACCCGCAGCAGTGGCTGGCTCATGAAGGGGATCCTGTGTTTTCAGCGTACCAGCAGCGCACCTGATGGGGCGCGCCACCCAGCATACGCAGCGGCGGCGAGTCTTCAAGGCACCGCGTTGTTGCCCGGGAGCAGCGTCCGGCAAAGGCACAGCCCTGCGGTAAAGCGTCAAGTGCCGGAACGCTGCCGCGAATTTCATCCAGCCGGGATTTGGGTTCCCGACCGGCAGATGGCCGTGCCGCCAGCAGTGCCCGCGTATACGGATGACGCGGATGTTGAAACAGCGTCACAACGTCCGTTTCCTCCACCACTTGCCCGGCATAGAGCACGACGACGCGCTGGCAAAGCCTCGCCACCACGCTGAGATCGTGCGTGATAATCACAATACCCATCGCAGACTGCCGTTTAATGTCATCGAGCAGATCCAGAATCTGCGCCTGAATGGTCGCGTCCAGTGCGGTCGTAGGCTCATCGGCAATGAGCAACGAAGGCGCATTGGAGACGGCTATCGCAATCATCACGCGCTGACGCATCCCTCCCGAAAGCTCATGCGGATAAGCGCTGGCGCAGCGTGCCGGTTCGGGGATCCCGACCTGTTCCAGCAGGCTGATAACTTTTTCCCGACGCTGCTGCCGCTTCAGTGACGTATGCAAACGCAGGCTTTCTTCAATCTGAAAGCCAATGGTGAAAACCGGATTTAAACTGGACAGCGGATCCTGAAAAATCATCGCGATATCACGACCGCTGCGCCGCCTGCGGGTTCCTGACGAAAGCACATCCAGCCGTTCGCCGGAAAGTATAATTTCGCCATCAACCCGGCTGGTTCGCGGCGTCAGTAACCCCATCAGCGCCTGCGCAGTGACGCTTTTACCGCAGCCGGATTCGCCGATAATGCCGAGTGTTTCATGGCGCCCAACGTCAAAAGAGACATCGCGCACCGGCGTCACCACGCCTTTTGGCGTCGCAAAGCTGACCTGCAAATTATTCACCCGCAGCAGGTGTGGTTCGTCGAGAGGATCAGCCACGCTGTGCTCCTTTTTTCAACTGACGCATAACGCGCACAGGCAGGGCTTTCAGGCCCGGTTCCGCGCCGTCACGCAAATCATCCCCGATGATATTGAGCGCCAGAATCAGCAGCACGATGGCGATCCCGGGAAAAAATGTCATCCACCACGCAGTGAAAATCACCGCTTTGCCTTCCAGTAATAAATTACCGAGGCTTGGCGTGGGCGCAGGCACGCCGGAGCCGAGAAAACTCAGCGCCGCTTCCGTCAGGATCGCCACCGAAAAGACCCACGTCACCTGCACAATTAGCGGCGAAATGACATTCGGTAGCAGGTGCAACCAGATGATGCGCCCGGACGACGCGCCCTGCGCCCGCAGCGCTTCAATGAAATTTTTCTCTTTGACCACCATCGCCGCGCCGCGGATAACACGGGCTATCGACGGCACATACACCAGCGATAACGCCAGCACCACATTGGCGATATTCGGCCCCAGCACGCCGACAATTGCGATCGCCAGCAGTAATGAAGGGAAGGCAAACAGGCCGTCGCACACACGCATCAGAATCAGGTCCAGCGGGCGGAACCAGGCGCACAGCAGCCCGACGGTCAGCCCCGTAAATCCGGCAATCAGCGCCACTGCCGCCCCGACGGACAGTGAAACGCGTACCGCCACGGCAACCCGTACAAACAGGTCCCGGCCAAAATTATCTGTGCCAAACCAGTGCGCAGCATCCGGCGGTTTAAGGCGGCTTAGCGGGTCAATACTGTAGGCGTCGTAAGGGCTAAACAGGCTGCTGCAAAATGAGAGCAACACAATCGCCACCAGCACGCCGCCCCAGAAAAACAGCCTGGTATTGTTATGCAACATCAGTTTTCACTTCCTTCAACGGACAGTCGCGGATCGGCCAGATAACTGAGCACATCAACCAGCAAATTGATCAGCACGTAGCAGACGGTAATCAGCAGAACCACCCCCTGAATCACAGTAAAGTCGCGTCGTTCAATGGAGTCCACAATCAGTGAACCGATACCCGGAATACCGAATACACTTTCAATGACAATCGTTCCTGTGACCAGCGAGGCAAAAGATTCACCGCAAATAGTAAGCACCGGGATCAGCGCGTTTTTCAACGTGTGACGCAGCAAAACCAGAGATTCCGGTACGCCTTTGGCGCGGGCAGTATTGATGTAATTCTCCTGCAAAACGTCGAGCATCACCGCGCGTGTCATGCGCGAGATCAGCGCCGCAATGCGAAACCCCAGCGCAATCGCCGGAAGCGTCAGATACCAGAGGTTCAGCAACCCGTCATCGTTGGTGGAACGATAACCGACCACCGGAAACCACCGCAGCCTGACGGCGAAGACAAAGATCAGGAACAGCCCCAGCAGGAAACCCGGCACCGACATTCCGAACGTCGCCAGCGACCGGATCACCCTGTCTGCCAGCCGTCCATGTTGCCAGGCGCTGACCACGCCCCCCGCCAGCCCGAAAGTAAGCGCAATCGCCAGCGCGTATAATGCCAGCGACATCGTCGGCGCGAGGTGCTGCATAAACAGGTCGGTAACGCTGGCATTGAGAAACAAAGAGTGGCCGAGATCACCGGAAATCACCGCACCAAACCAGCGCACAAACTGCGCCAGCAGCGGCTGATCCAACCCCATCTGCTGGCGCAGCGTTGCGATATCCTGCGGGCTGGCATCGTTACCGAGGATCACCAGCACCGGATCACCCGGCGCCAGATGTACCAGGCAAAACACCACCAGCGATACCACAAACAATACGGGCAACAGCGCCATCAGCCGGTGAAACAGAAACCACTTCATAAATCTCTCCCGTCAGGGCTGGGTGACCGTCACATTCCACAGCACTGGCCCGATCAGGTCATGGTAACCGTGCACGTTTTTCTTAATAGCGACCGGCTCCGGCGTGGTTCGTCCAAGCACAATGACCGGCAGGTATTGCCACGTCAGTACGTTAAGCTTATCAACCAGCCCTCTGGCGTCTTTTAGCGAGTGTGCCTGCTTGATGCCATCCAGAACCGTATCGATTTCCGGGCTGTTGCTCAGGCCGGGAAATCTGGCGCGGGAATCCAGGAAAGGATACTGATGCAGAACCTGTCGCATTGAGAATTCCAGTGCGCAGAGGTCGAAGTTTTTCGGATCCTGACGGCGCTGCAATACGGTCGGCCAGTCGTAGACATCCAGACGAGATTTCACGCCGATTTGCTTGAGAACCTGCTGTGCAACAATCGCCAGGTTGTAAAGTTCGGCATATTCTTTAGTGGCGATAATCACCACCTCCTGACCGTTGTAGCCAGACTCTTTCACCAGTTTGCGGGCTTCTTCGAGGTTATGCTGATTCCAGTACGGTTTACCCGCTTCGCTGTACCAGTCCACCTGCTCCGGGAAACCTAACGACGGATCTTCGACAAAAAAGCGCGGATCGCTGTAGCCAGCCAGCAGGGTCTGATGCACGTCGAGCGCCAGATTAAAGGCCTGGCGCAGCTTAACGTTTGCAAACGGCCCCTGCTGCTTGTTAAACAAATATGTGATCAATGAACCGCCGCTTTCCGGCCGCGTCAGCGACAAATCCGGAAGATTGCTGAGTGCTTCAATATTGTCTTTTGGCAAATTGAAAACGATGTCGTATTCCCCGGTCATGGCACCCGCGAGGCGCGTTGACTCATCGGTGATATAACGGAACCAAATATCTTTGACGTCTGCTTTTTTCTCACCCGACAACCCGCTGGCCGGTTCTTTGCGTGAGACGTAATTGTCATTACGCGTCAGATGCAAATACTCGCCCTGCTTGAATTCCGCCAGTTTGTACGGCCCGGTGCCAACCAGTTCGGTGACCGGTTTTTTCGTGCTGTTCGCCTCGTCAATCAACCGTTCCGGCATGATAGCAGCGATATTTTTCACATCCGCCAGCACGTTAAGCGTGATCAGCGACGGCGCTGGCAACGTCAGCTGCACCGTTTTATCGTCTATTTTGGTAAATTGCGCGCCGGGCAGATTGGCTTTACCTTGCGTGGAAACCGTCAGCCAGCGGTTCATCGAGGCCACCACATCGTCGGCCGTCAGCCGTTGCCCGTCATGGAAATGTATGCCATCACGTAAGACAAACGTGTAGGTTTTCCGGTCGTCGCTGAGGGTGTAAGACGCCACCAGTTCCGGTACCGGCTCAAACTTATCGTTAAGGGTAAACAGCTCTTCAAAGATGTTCCTGTCCACATCTGACGTTGCATTATTGGTCGTCAGATAAGGGTCGAGTGTGCCAGGGCGGTTGCCGTAAGCAATGTTTAGCGTGGCGTTCCGGTTGACCGTTTCAGCCTGCGCGTTATCCCAGGGTAAAGCCGCCGCCAGCAACAGTGCGGCGGCAGAAAACATCATCTTCATTTTGTTGTAGCTCCGGTAAGATCAGGCGGCGTTTGAGCGATTTTTTTGCCCGGCAAATTCATCTTTAGCGTCCTGCAAAAGCGCAGGTTCGGTGAGCAGACGCAGCCCGGTGCGGGCCAGCACCAGCGCGCCGGTGATCAGTGCGTCATAACCCTGAACAGAGTTGGCGGCTTCGCGAAAAGCGACGGTGTGGCCGATAAGATCGTCAGGTCCGATTTTGATGTACGGGTGCGCGGTCGGTACGGCGTGGCTGATATCACCCGCATCCGTCGAGCCTTTGCCCTCTTTTTCGCTCAGATCAACGGTTTCACCGGCGGCCGTGAATTCTTCCAGCAGCACGCCATTGAGCACATGATTGATATTGAAATCCCGCGGCCCGACCTGATGCTCAATTTTGACCGTTGTGCCTGTCGCCAGCGCCACGCCATCGGCAATTGCGCGGATCCGTGGCTCAAGCGCCAGCACTTCTTCCCGCGTATCCGCGCGGATGTAATAGTGCGCTGAGGCGTATTCAGGAATAACGTTCGGTGCCTGCCCGCCGTTGGTAATTATGCCGTGAACGCGCACCCCGTCCGGCAGTTGCTGGCGCAAGACGCTGATACCGTTATAGAGCAACACCAGCGCATCCAGCGCATTAACGCCTTTATGCGGTGAGCTGCCGGCATGAGACGGCTTGCCATAAAAATGAAAATACAGATGATTATTTGCCAGCGACGGGCCGGAAAGCCGCGTTCTTCCGGACGGATGCACCATCAGCGCGACGTCCACATCATCCAGAAAACCGTGCTCGACAAAGCGCGCTTTTACGTTGCCGTTCAGGCCGCCTTTGCCCCGCAATCCGCCTTCTTCAGCCGGCGTACCCAGCACCAACACTTTGCCGCCGGTTTCACTGAGCGTATCACTCAGCGCCACGGCGGCCGCAATGCTGCTCACGCCAATAATGTTGTGACCGCAGGCATGGCCGATATCGATCAGCGCGTCGTACTCCGCAAGATAGGCAATGGTCGGGCCGGGTTCACCGCTGTCTTTTACGGCGTAAAACGCGGTTTCATGCCCGGCAACGTTGGACGTCACGCTGAAGCCGTGTTTTTGCAGCAACGTCGTGAGCACGTCGTTGGCATAATATTCGTTATTCCCGGTTTCCGGATGCGCATGAATGTCCCTGGATATCGCAATATAGTCGTCACGGTGCTGATGAATACTCTGTTCCAGCCGGGCTTTTAATTCGCTATTGCTCATTGTTTTCACCTTTTATTGATGACAGTTAATTCATTTCAGAGAGTGTTCAGATGACGTTTCGCCTCCTGGCGGACGCGATGTAAAACGTGATGTTTGATTTCGCTGTACTGCGGATGCTCTGCAAGGGTTTCGATATCGCGTTCACGGCCAAAGGGAGAGACAATTTCTTCGACGATCTTGCCCGGTTTAGCCGACATCACCAGAATGCGGTCGGCAAGAAACAGCGCTTCCTCTACGTCATGCGTGACAAACAACAGCGTGGTGTCGGTTTCCAGCCACGCTGAGCGCAGCAGTTCCTGCATCATCAGGCGGGTCTGGGCGTCGAGCGCACCAAAGGGCTCGTCGAGTAACAAGACTTCCGGACCGGGTAACCACGCACGGGCCAGCGCCACACGTTGTTTCATCCCGCCGGATAACTGCCACGGCGCATGATGCTCAAAGCCTTGCAACCCGACGCGCGCCAGCCAGTCCATGGCTTCGGCGTTAACGTCCTCCTTACGATGCCTGCTCAGACGCGGGCCAAACGTGACGTTATCAAGCACCGACAGCCACGGAAATAAATTCGGTTGCTGGAAGATCATGCCCCGCGCCGGGCCGGGTTTTTGTACAATCTTGCCGCCGCAAAGCACACGACCGGTATCGGGCTGAAGAAAGCCTGCGACCAGATTAAGGATGGTGGATTTGCCGCAACCCGACGGCCCGAGCAAAACGACAAACTCGCCCTTTTGCAACGTTAAGGAGATGTCTTCCAGCACGGTGAAGGCGTGCGGTTTTGCGGTAAACTGCAACGACACGTCTTTAAGCGCAATTTGTTCAGCCATTATTCTTTTCCCGCCCAGGGCACAAACAGGCGTTGCAGCCCCAGAAGTAATAAGTCCAGCAAATACCCAATGCCGCCGAGCAGCAAAATGCCCAGCATGACAATATCCGTACGTAAATATGAACTGGCGTTGATGACCATCCAGCCCAGTCCCGAACTGGCGGCGACCATTTCAGCGGCAATCAGCGACGTCCAGCCGATCCCGACCGACAACCTGATCGTCGTGAAAAGCTCCGGCAGCGCATCGGGCAGCACCACGCGCAGGAAAATCTGCCTGCGTGATGCCCCGAGCGTCTGCGCCACCCGAATGCGCGAACGCCCGATGCGCTCGACGGCGGCATTCGCGCCAACCACAACGCTCAGAAATGTGGCGATGAAAATGAGGAAGAACTTGGAGGCTTCGCCGATACCCAGCCAGACGACGGCCAGCGGGATCAGTGCAATCTTAGGCAGAGGACGCAGAAACTGAACGAACGGATTAAGTACCGCCGACAGCCCTTCCGATAATCCCATCAGCAGCCCCAGCGGAATGCCTAAAATAACCGCCACCGAAAAAGCACTCAGCGCCCGTGCCAGACTGACCGCGACGTGCTGCCATAACGGCACCTGACGGTAACCGTCGGCCAGCGAAGGCAGCAGCAACGGATCCAACCACTGCCTTGTGGCGGCGATTTGCCAGAGGGCAAAGAAAATCCCGACCGATATCACGCTGATCGTGATGTGTTGCCCCATCTTCATTTTGCGGTGGCTGCCGCATCACGGATGTATTGGGAGTTGATGGCATTGTCCCAGCTGGCCGGAATATCACGCTTACGCAGTTCGCCAATGCCTGCGAGGAAATCCGAGGTTTTCGTCAGCGCTTTGCCGATACCGCTGTCGCTGGTTTGCGTGCCGTTCCCCAACCACGCCGCCGTGCCCTGCTCCGCCAGCGTCGGATATTCCAGCCCGCCCAGCGTGTTGGCCGCCGTGGTCACCGGCGCGCCCACTTCTTTGGCCACGATGGCCGCTGCATGCTCCGGATCGCGTTTAAACTCGTCCACTTTTTGCTGATGAACGCGCAGGAATGCGGTGACAACTTCCGGATATTGCTGCGCAAAGGCTTTACGCACCACGTAGTTGTTGTAAATCAGGTAACCGTCTTTTTGCAGATCTTTGGTCGCAAAGACCTGATGACCGCCGGAAGACTCCAGCTCCTGAGCGAACGGTGCCCAGACATAACCCGCATCAATATCGCCGCGTTTCCATGCAGCGACCATTTCTGCGGGACGCAGGGGTAATAACGTAATTTTGCTGCGATCCAGTTTGTTGACGCTGATTGCCGCTTCCAGCGCATATTGCGCCGTAGAATTCGGCGGATAAGCCACGCGCTTACCTTCAATGTCTTTAATATTATGAATGCCGTCTTTACCAATCAGCCGTTCATAAGTCGCAATTACGCCGGAAACACCAATAATTTCCACCGGTAATTTACGCACAATACCGGCAGTCGCCGGGCTTGAACCGAAGTTGGCAATATCGATGGCGTTGCTGGCGAAATACGTCAGCGCATCCGCACCGGTAGCAAACTGGACCCATTTCACTTTGCTGTTTAATGCTTTGTCTAAAGAGCCGTCAGCTTTCGCCAGTAATAAAACCTGAGAACCGCCGCTGTAGGCGACCCGTACTTCTTCCGGTGCTGCAGCAAACGTCGCGTGCGTCCACAAGCTACCCGCTGCGAGTAATAAGCAGAGACTTTTTTTCATTCTAATTATCCTGTAAATAAATTAAGCAATTAGCGCCGACCCAGTATATTCAGACCGGGCCGGTTTATTTAGATGGATTATTGCTAAGTATTTATTCGTGGCAAGATTAGGCGGGTGTTTGAATAACGTTATTTATTATTCGCAAAAATAATATAGCGCTTTCAGGTTAACGCGCGAATTTCCGTGACCCGGCCACGCAGGCAATGACGCCGAGTGTGACGGCGAGCATCAGCGGGTTGACGGTTTCATGCAAAATCGTGGCAGATAACGCAAGCCCGAAGAATGGCTGGAGTAACTGCAATTGCCCGACAGCGGCGATCCCGCCAATCGCCAGGCCCTTGTACCAGAAGATAAACCCGATGAGCATGCTGAAAAGCGACACGTAACCCAGCGCAATCCAGGCAGAAACGCTGACAGCGCTGAAGGATGCGGGCCGCAGAATGACGGAGGCAACGAGCATAAACGGCAGCGAAATGATCAGCGCCCAGCTGATCACCTGCCAGCCGCCTAAAACGCGGGTGAGTTTTGCGCCTTCGGCATAGCCCAGACCACAAACGGCCACCGCCGCGAGCATCAGTAAATCGCCGGTCAGCGAAACTGAAGCGCATTGCGAGAGGGCGAATCCGACAACCAGCAGGCTGCCGATCACTGAAAAAATCCAGAATGCGGCACCCGGCCTTTCTCCGCCGCGGATCACGCCAAAAATCGCCGTCGTGAGCGGAAGCAGCCCGAGAAAAACGATGGAATGGGCCGACGTAACGTGTTCAAGCGCCATCGCCGTCAGCAGCGGAAAACCTGTCACAACGCCCAGTGAAACGATGATCAGCGGTAAAATCTGCGATGCTTTAGGGCATTTCTCGCGGGTTACGTACACCAGTATCACCGCGAAAAAACCAGCAACCGACGCGCGGGCAAAGGTGAGGAAGAACGGGTCCAACTGCATCACGGCGACACGCGTGGCGGGCAGCGAGCCGCTGAAAATTATCACGCCCAGTAAACCGTTCACCCAACCGGATAACGCGCCCGGTTCTGATTTAATCCCCCCTGTCTTATTCACTTTTGTTTTAGGTACCCCTGAATTAACCACGCAGACCTCACTGTAGGAATTTGAGCAATGAACGCGGCGATGGTAGTCTCCTCAATCCGGTACAATCAAATTATTGTCATGGATACAATTCATGAAAGCCCGATACAAATCCCTCGTCGATAACCTCGCGAAAGCCATCCGTTCCGGCACGCTCGCAGCAGGTACAAGGCTGCCGACGCACCGTTTTCTGGCGGCGGAAGAGCACATTTCGCTGGCGACCGCGACCCGCGTGTATACCGAACTGGAAGCGATGGGACTGGTCAGCGGCGAAACCGGACGCGGCACGTTTGTGCGTGATATTTCCCTGCCTGCGGGGCACGGCGTCGATCAGCATGTTATTGCGACCGACGTAACGGATCTGAACTTCAACTATCCTGCACTGCCCGGTCAGGGTGAATTGCTGCGCGAAGCGCTGCGCCAGATGGCCACCACGGGCGATATCGAATCCCATCTGCGCTACCAGCCGCACGCCGGCAGGCTGACCGACCGCGAGATTATTGCCCGTCATCTGGCCGGAAACGGCTTCACGCCGGAAGCTGAAAACGTGCTGATCGTCAATGGTGCGCAGCACGGCCTGACGGTTACGGTGATGGGGCTGCTCCGCCCCGGCGATGTGGTGGCGGTTGATGCGCTGACGTACCCCGGATTCAAGGCGCTGGCGGCACTGTATCACCTTGAACTTGTGGCTATTCCGTCTCATCCCGATGGGCCGGATCTTGACGCACTGCGCCAGCTTTGTGCCAGACGGCATGTGCGTGCGGTTTACACCATGCCCACGCTGCACAATCCCCTCGGCTGGGTTCTGGATCGCAATCAGCGCAAAATGCTGGCGGAGATTGCCCGAAAGCATGATTTGCTGATTATCGAAGACACCGCGTATGCCTATCTCGTGCAGCGCCCGCCGCCGCCGGTCGCGTTTTATGCACCGGAACGCACCGTTTATGTCACCGGTTTTTCAAAAAATGTCGCGACCGGATTACGCGTCGGTACGGTGATCTGCCCTGCACAGCACCGGCCCGCGATTGAACGGGCAATCCGCTCGACAACCTGGAATACGCCGTCGCTGATGACCACACTGGTGTGCGGCTGGATTGAAAACGGGACCGTGTCGCGGTTTGAAGCGCTGAAAAGGCGAGATGCGCGGCAGCGACAGGTTGTGGCGAAGGAGTGTCTGGGCACGCTGACGTGCATCACACATCCGGTTTCGTACTTTCTCTGGCTACCGCTGGCGGAAGATGTCAGAGCCGAACGGGTGGTCAGTGCGTTAATGGACAGCAATATTTCTGTTTCGTCCGCCGCACCTTTTTGCACGTCGGTCAATGTGCCGCAAGCGCTGCGGCTCGCGCTCGGTTCAGTTTCCATCGAAGTCCTGCGCACCACGTTACTCAAGGTTCGGGAAACCATTGAGTTCGAGCAATACCGGTGATCGCAGGCATAAAAAAACCCGCTTGCGCGGGCATTTAAACTGTAATCCTAACCTACCCGTGAACGACTTTTTTCGCGTCCAGCGCTTTATGAATTGCGGCTTCGAGTTCGTTGATTTCGAATTTCGCCACATACCCGTCGGCACCGACTTTGCGGACGTGATCTTCATTGGCGCTGCCCGAGAGTGAGGAGTGAATAATCACCGGGATATTCTTCAGGAATTCGTCACGTTTGATATTGAGCGTCAGCGTGAAACCATCCATTTCCGGCATTTCCAGATCCGTCAGCACGAAGGAGATCTTGTCTGAAATTGGCACGCCAGCGGCTTTGCATTCTTCGGCCATTTTGCGGATTTTATTCCAGGCTTCCAGACCGGTTACGTGCATCTGCGCCGGGATTTCCATCATGTTCAGACCTTTTTCCAGCATCTGGCGCGCGACTTTGGAGTCTTCCGCAACAATCGCCACCGTGCCCGGTTTCATCTTGAACGAGCTGGTTTTCTTCTTGTCCATGTCGATATTGTTGTTCGGGATAATGTCGTGCAGGATTTGCTCGACGTCCAGCACCAGCGCCAGACGGTTGCTGGATTTATCGTTATCCAGACGCGCAATGCTGGTGATGTTACGGCTCTTCACACCGGATTCTGCCGCCAGCACCTGGCTCCATTCCAGACGAACAATGTCGTCCACTGATTCCACCGCAAACGCCTGCGTACTGCGGGCATATTCGGTGACCAGCAAAATATTCAGCCCGGTTTTCGGCACGCAGCCGACGACCGCAGGCAGGTCTATCACCGGAATAATTTCACCGCGAATATTGGTCATCCCCATCATCGGCGATGACATTCCCGCCGCCTTGGTCAGCGTCGGCATAGGGACAATTTCACGCAGCTTGAAAACGTTGATGCCAAATAATTCTGACTGCTCTTCATCAGGCGATGAGCCCAGACGGAACAACAGTAATTCAAACCGGTTTGATGAAGTGAGATTTGTTCTTTCATCAATTTCTTTCTGAAAATTATCCATACTTTCCCCATGCCTTCGTTATTAGTTTTCGTGTGCGTTTGCCGTGCGCGTCATTCGGAAAAACAGGAAATTAATTTTCTTTTTTTCTCAGAGGGACGGCTTATTTATCGGCCCGGACGGGGAAATTCTTTAGTGCAGAGAGGAAATTGAGCAGGAGAAAGATATCCGGCACCCGGGAGATGCCGGAAAAAGCGGTTAACCGGCGATTTTCACCAGCGTTCTGCCCTGAATTTTATTATCGAGGAAATCCGCCGCCACAGCCGGAGCCTGTTCAAGCGTAATTTCAGTCGCCGCCTGCTCGTAGAAACTCTGCGGCAGGATTTTCAGCAGACGTTCCCAGACGGCAGTACGGCGGTCAGCGGGCACGGAAACAGAATCGACGCCCTGCAAACGCACGTTGCGCAGAATAAACGGCATTACGGTCGTCGGCAGACCAAAACCGCCCGCCAGCCCGCAGGCCGCCACGCAACCCCCGTAGTTAGTTTGCGCCAGCACTTTGGCCAGCACTTTGTCGCCGACGGTATCCACCGCGCCCGCCCAGATTTGTTTTTCCAGCGGACGGGTTTCGGCGAAATCATCGCGGGAGAGAATTTCGCTGGCACCCAGTTTACGCAGGTAATCGTGCGTGGACTCGCGGCCGGTTACAGCGGCAACGGTATAGCCGAGCGTATGCAACAAAGCGACAGCCGTACTGCCCACGCCACCGCTGGCACCGGTCACGACGACGGTTCCGCTTTCCGGTTTAACGCCCGCCTCCTCCAGCGCCATCACGCACAACATGGCGGTGAAACCTGCCGTGCCGATGATCATCGCATTACGCGCCGCCAGCCCCTCCGGCAAAGCCACCAGCCAGTCGCCTTTCACGCAAGCCTGTTCTGCCAGACCGCCCCAGTGTGTTTCGCCCACGCCCCAGCCGGTGAGAATGACCGGCTGGCCAGCAGTAAAGCGGGCGTCATTGCTGCGGCTGACGCGGCCGGAAAAATCGATCCCCGGCACCATCGGAAACTGACGGATGATTTTGCCTTTGCCGGTGATCGCCAGCGCGTCTTTGTAATTCAGACCGGACCAGCTGATATCCACCAGCACATCGCCTTCCGCCATTTCCGGCAGTGTGATCTCTTTAACTTCGGCCAGTGTGGCTTTGTCTTGCTGTTCCAGAACCAGTGCTTTCATTTTGTTCCCTTAATTATTCAGGAGTTCGAAGAGTTGTCGTTAGAAATGCGATGACTAACGTAATGATTGCAGGTGCTATTTTTGAATTCTTATTGAATGTTTTTCTGAAAATATGCCCAAAACTGATTCAAGGGTTCAGCTGAACGGAACAGTTTGGCGCGCATCACTGCCCCTTCCCAGCCCGACCAGAAGATCTCCGCCAGTTGCGCAGGAGGCGTGCCGGAGTTTATGCCGCCCGCACGCTGCGCTTCTTCCAGACAACGCGCCACGCGGCTTTCCCATTCCTGCAAAATCGCTTTCAGCTTTTCCGGAAAATCATCGGGAAGCAGGGGGGATTCCTGTAATAAATTGCCGACCAGGCAGCCCCGTTTAAATTCAAATCTCGCCATACTCTGACCAGCGTGATCGACAAATGCGCCGATGCGTTGCAGAGGCGCCAATGCGTCATTGAGTAAAAACTTATCAAGCTTATGGGCGAAGAACGCACCGTAGGACGTTAGCACTGCCATGCCGAAATCCTGTTTGCTGGCGAAATAGTGATAAAACGATCCTTTGGGTACAGAGATGTTTTTAATCACCGCATCGATACCCGCCGACAGATAGCCCATCTCCGTGATCACTTCCAGCCCTGAGCGGATCAGCGCGTCACGCGTATCCGCAAACTCGCGTTCAGTTTTCGGCGGACGGCCACGGCGGGGCTTTTTAGCCGCTACGGACGGGGCTTCGGGCGGGATTGTCAGTGCATCACTCATAATTTAGACCGATCGTTTTTTAATTGCCAAAAGCCTACCCCCAATTCTCTGCGCAGGCAACCCCGTCATTCCCTGAACAGCAAAAAGCCCGCCGAGGCTGAACCGGGCGAGCTGTTTTTAAAGATCAGTATGTTGTAACTATTTCGCGCTCACAGCCTCACGAACGGTTTCCGGCGTGCTGTAGCGGTTGGTTTTGAACGGAATATCCAGACGCTCGCGCAGCGTATGCGCCTCGGAAGGATGCCAGTAGCCGCGCGCCGCCAGCACCGGCAGCACCAGACGGGTGATGTCGTCGAGCGCTTCGGTCAGCACCGGTCCGCTGATGATAAACCCGCTCGCACCGCCCTCTTCCACCCAGCGGATCAGCCGGTCGGCGACCTGTTCCGGCGTACCGAAAAACTCACCGCGCGGCAGCGTGGTCTGATACGCCACTTCACGCAATGTGAGGTTTTCCTCTTTCGCCTGTTTCTTAATGCTGTCGGTGGTGGAACGGAACGTATTCTGGCCTAAATCTCCCAGCTCAGGGAACGGGCCATCCGGCGGGTACTGGCTGAAATCGTGATGGTCAAAGAAGCGGCCGAGATACGCCAGCGCGTCGTCGAGCGACAGCAGCGAAAGCAGGTACTGATATTTGGCTTCCGCTTCTGCTTCAGTTTTGCCGACAACCGGGCTGATGCCGGGGAAAATTCCCACCGGATGACGGCCATTTTTTGCTACCTGCGCCCGGAGTTTGGCGGAGTAATCCTGCGCCTCTTCCAGCGTGCGCGCATTGGTGAAGACCGCATCGGCAGATTTACCCGCCAGTGCGATACCCGCATCAGAAGCGCCCGCCTGGAAAATCACCGGCTGCCCCTGCGGCGAACGCTGGATATTCAGCGGGCCTTCGACCGAGAAAAATTGCCCATGATGATTGAGTTTGTGCAGTTTTGCTGCATCGAAAAACACGCCGCTTTCGCGGTCACGCACAAACGCGCCGTCTTCCCACGAATCCCACAAACCCTGCACCACGTTGATGTACTCTTCCGCAATCTGGTAACGCAGCGCATGCTCGGGGTGATCTTTGCCAAAGTTTTTCGCCGAACCGGCCAGCGGCGACGTCACCACATTCCAGCCCGCACGCCCCTGACTGATGTTGTCAATCGATGCCAGCTGGCGCGCCACAGTAAACGGATCGCTGTACGACGTCGAAATCGTCCCCGCCAGCCCGATGCTGTGGGTGGCGGACGCCAGTGCCGACAGCAGCGCAACCGGCTCAAAGCGGTTGAGGAAATGTGGCAGCGATTTTTCGTTGATATGCAGACCGTCGGCCACAAACAGGAAATCAAAACCGGCGGCTTCAGCGCGCAACGCTAAATCGCGAAAATACGGAAAATTCACGCTGGCATCGGCAGGCGCTTTTTCGTGACGCCACGAATTCATATGCCCGCCTGCCCCGTGCAACATCAGACCGAGCTTGATACTTTTTGAATGGCTCATGAGATCTCCTTAAAGCTGGCCAGCCAGCAATTCGATGGACTTCAGACGCACGGCGGCATCTGTCAGTGGGGTATGAATGACAAATTCGTTAACGCACAGACGGCGCTGAATGTCGCGCAGCTGTTCATGAATATCGGCGGGCGTGCCGTGCAGCACACTGATCTGCTGCTGTTCAATGCGGTATTGCGTCGCCCCGGCTTGCCGGACAAACGCTTCGGCCTGTTCGCGGGTGCCGACGGTCACATGTTTATCGCCAACGGTGACGCGGAAATTATGTTGCTCTGCCACCAGCGCGGCGGCTTGTTCCCGCGTTTCGGCGGCCAGCACCGCAAGGCTGACCAGCACCTGCCCCTGTCCGGCGGAATATTCGTGGTACGCCAGCACCGATTCGGTCATCACTTCTGCAGACGTGTTGATGAAACCGGCAAAAACAAAATTCCAACCCAGCGAGGCCGCCAGACGGGCGCTTTCTTTGCTCGCGCCCAGCAGGAAACGCTGCGGCGCAACCGGCGGCTGCGGCAATGCGCGGGCTTCGACACCGGCCAGATTGTCGTCGAGATGAGTTAGATAATGCGTCAGTTGCTGTAACTGCGCGGGGAAACCGGGTGCGGAATCTGCCGGAGCATGGCCCCGCAGCGCTTTGGTTGATAGCGGTAAACCGCCGGGCGCTTTGCCGATGCCGATATCCACCCGATCGGGCGCCAGCGCAGAAAGCAGATGAAAATTCTCCGCGACTTTGTAGGGGCTGTAATGTTGCAGCATGACGCCGCCGGAGCCGATCCGCAGCGTCGAGGTCTGAGCCAGAAGCCAGGCAATCAGCACTTCCGGCGAGCTGCCTGCCAGCTTTTCTGTGTCGTGATGTTCAGAAACCCACAGGCGGTGATAACCGAGTTTTTCTGCCGTTTTCGCAAACGTCAGCGTGGCCTCCAGTGCCTGCTCCGCACGTTGTCCTTCATTTATCGGGCTTTGGTCTAATAAGCTCAGTCGGTAATTCACTCGGGGTATTCCTTTTATCCACAGATTTCAATTCATGAAAAAAATCAGTTCATTTTAAAAAGAGTTCCACGAAGTGAGGACAAAGCTAAATAATTAAATTGCGCATCGATAGCCATTATTTTGCTATGCGCCCTGAGAAGAAAAGTGCTTATAAAATATAGCCACAGAGTCTTTAGCGAAAAGGGGTTTCCTGTCTACGATGAAATGACTGCAACCACACCTTATAAAAGGCTACTTATAATGAGCATTTCACTTGCCAATGAAGAGCGCACCGGGACGCTGTCCGGTTCATCCTTATTAGAAAGCAAACTCATCGCCCATCGTCGTGAATTACATCAGAACCCTGAATTATCGAATCAGGAATTTGCGACCACGCAAAGAATTACCGGCTGGCTGAATGCGGCCGGAGTACGGATTTTGGATCTCGGGCTGAAAACCGGCGTTGTGGCTGAAATCGGCTCGCCGGATGGCCCGCTGGTGGCGCTGCGCGGTGATATCGACGCGCTGCCGATTGAAGAAGCGTCCGGCGTGCCTTTCAGCTCGCAACATCCCGGCGTGATGCACGCCTGCGGCCACGATTTTCACACGTCCGTTATTCTTGGCGCGGCGTATTTACTCAAAGCCCGCGAAGACCAGCTTCCGGGGCGCGTGCGTCTGTTTTTCCAGCCTGCGGAAGAACGGTTTGGCGGCGCATCGCAGCTGATTAAAGCCGGTGCGCTGGAAAACGTTGATGTCATTTTCGGCCTGCACAATGCGCCTGAGCTGCCGGTCGGCACCTTTTCCACCAAAGGCGGCGCGTTCTATGCCGACGTTGACCGGTTCAGTATCACGATCACCGGCAAAGGCGCACACGCCGCGCATCCCGAGGAAGGCGTCGACAGTATTGTGACCGCCAGCCACATCATTTCGGCGCTGCAAACCGTGGTCAGCCGCAACGTCAGCGCGCAGGAAGCGGCGGTGGTCAGCGTCACGCGCATTGAAGGCGGCAATACCTGGAACGTGCTGCCGCAAACCGTTGAACTCGAAGGCACCGTACGCACACATAACGACGCTGTCCGCGAACAGATTCCGGAACGTATCCGTCAGGTAATTTCTGGCGTTGCCACGGCACTGGGTGCGAAAGCCGAACTGCACTGGTTTGGCGGGCCGCCGGCGGTGGTGAATACGCCACGCTGGGCGGATTTCAGCCTGGAAGCAGCGGCTGAATTTGGCTATAAAACGGAAGTCGCGACGGCGCAAATGGGCGGCGAAGATTTTGCTTTTTATCTGCATCACGTCCCCGGCGCGTTCGTCAGCATCGGTTCCGCCAGTGAATTTGGCTTGCATCATCCGCAATTTAATCCTGACGAATCCGCTATTTATCCGGCAGCCGCCTATTTCCAGCAACTGGTTGAGAAAGCACTGCGGGAATTAACCGAAAAATAGCCTTCTTTAATTACATTCCTGTTGAAATGCCCGGTAATCCGGGCGTTTTGCGTGGCTATTTCAGGCAGGCCTTTATTTCCAATTTATCTCTTTCATTATTTAATTTTGTTGTTTTACATCCCTGTAACACTCGGGAATAGTGAAATTGTCGTCTCACTGTCATCACCACATACAATAAGAATGCAGGGTATAAAAATAATGATGAAACACAGCCTTAAATTAACCACCATCGCCGCTTTATTAAGTCTTTCTGCACTGGCACAGGCTGCACCGGGTATCGACCTGATTGCGAATGAAAAACCCATTAACGCGCCGAAAAGCCCGGAAGCTGTGGCAAAAATCCCGGCTAACTTTAAGTTTGTTGAACCCGGCACGCTGACCGTGGCGCTCGCCGTGCTGGGCAGCGCCCCGCCGTTTGGCCTGTATGCCCGCGATAACAAGACCGTGATCGGCAGTGAAGCGGATATCGCCCGTCTGGTCGCCGACGGTTTGGGCCTGAAACTGAAAGTGGTTCCGGCTTCCTGGGAAGACTGGCCGCTGGGCGTGACCTCCGGGAAATACGACGCCGCCATCTACAACATTACCGTCACGAAAGACCGCAAAACCAAGTTTGATTTCGCCACGTATCGCGAAGATACGCTGGGCTTTTACGTGAAATCCGACAGCAAAATCACGTCGATTCAATCCGCGCCGGATATCGCCGGGAAACGTATTATTGTCGGCTCCGGCACCAATCAGGAAGCCGTGTTGCTGGCGTGGGATAAAGAGAATCAGGCCAAAGGCTTACCGGCGCTGAAACCACAGTACGTCACTGATGACGCCGCCGCGACGCTGGCGATCCAATCTGGCCGCGCCGATGCGACCTTCGGGCCAAACGTCACCGGTGCCTACAAAGCGCTGTTAACCGGCAAAACCAAACTGGTCGGCACTGTGCCGGGCGGCTGGCCGAAAACCGCGAACATTGCCGTGACACTGAAAAAAGGCAACGGTCTGGTGGACGCGGTTCAGGCATCCCTTAACAGCGCCATCGCCAACGGCACCTATTTGCAGGTGCTTAACCGCTGGGGTGAAAGCGTTGAGAAAATCGACCACTCCGAAATTAATCCGCCAGGACTGGGCGACTGAGTAAAGAGGATTGCATCATGAGCGAAGACGTTTTTATCCAGACCGTGCCGGAAGACCCGCTGATTGCGCCGTTCATTCAGGGGCTGTTCGGTGAATACCGCGAGCGCTACGGTGAGTATTTCTCCAGCCAGCCGCCGGAAGATGACAGCGTATTTTCCAAACCGGACGGCACGTTTATTGTGCTGCTGAGAGACGGAGCGCCCATTGCGATGGGCGCGTACAAACGCTACGACGAGAAAACGGCAGAGCTGAAACGCATCTGGACGCACCGCTCACTGCGGCGCCAGGGGCTGGCACAGAAGGTTTTACTCGAACTGGAACGCCGCGCCGCCGCTTACGGTTATCAGCAGGTTTTCCTCACTACCGGTTTCCGCCAGCCGGAAGCGGTCGGATTATATTTGTCCCACGGTTATCAGCCATTGTTTGACACGCGTCTCGACCCGGATGTCTATTCCCGCCCGCCGTACGACGGTCGTTTGCCGTTTACCAAGGCGCTGACCGCTGACGTCCCTGTTACCTGAAATTGCCAGAAGAAAGAGAACACCATGAGCGAAAATGCCCCGACTTCCGTGAAACATCCGCCGCTAAAAGTGGTTCCTGCACGCTATCCGTGGCGGGTGGCTGGCGCGATATTTTCAGTTTTTATCCTGCTGGGCATCGTTGAGTCAATTGCCACCAACTCCCGCTGGGAATGGGGCGTTTTTCGCCAGTGGTTCTTTGACCCGGTCATCCTATCCGGGCTGGGGAAAACGCTGCTGCTGACCTTACTGGGCACGCTTTTTGGCATTATTTTAGGGACGGCGCTGGCCCTCGCCCGCCTGTCAAAATCCTATCTGATGAATGCGCTGGCCTGGGGATATATCTGGCTGTTCCGCTCGCTACCGCTGTTGCTGGTGTTGATCATTCTCTACAACTTTTCGTATCTCTACGACAGCCTGTCGCTCAGCATTCCGTTTACGTCCATTTCCTTTTTCAGCACGCCAACCGTGAATTTGCTGGATCAGTTCTCGGTCGCGGTTCTGGGGCTTTCGCTGGTGCAGTCGGCATATACCGCAGAAATCATCCGTGGCGGGATTTTAGGCGTCGAACACGGCCAGCACGAAGCCGCCGCCGCGCTCGGTTTACCGGCCTACCGCCGGACGTTCCGCATCATTTTGCCTCAGGCCCTGCGCTCGATTCTGCCGACCGGTTTTAACGAAGTGATCAGTCTGGCGAAAGGCACATCAATTGTTTACGTGCTTTCCATGCCGGAGCTGTTCTACACCGTACAGGTGATTTACAACCGCACGCAGCAGGTGATCCCGCTGCTGATGGTGGCGACCGTGTGGTATCTGCTGATTACCACCGTGCTGTCGGTGCTGCAATATTACGTCGAGCGTTACTTCTCGCGCGGCACCGTGCGCCAGGTTGCGCCTACGCCGTTGCAGCGTCTGCGCCAGTGGCGTATCGCCCGTTCATAATTCTGGAGAAATCTATGTCTGAAGCCTTTGATTTATTCGTAAAACCGCCTCATGACGCATCCGTTGAACGGTTGTTTCCCCGCCAGCCGCTGGCCGCCACCGTCGGGCGCATCGAGATCAATAACCTGAGCAAATACTATGGCGCGCATAAAGCGCTGGATAACGTCAGCCTGAGCATCGAACCCGGCACGGTAACGGTGATCCTTGGCCCGTCCGGCTCAGGGAAATCTACCCTGCTGCGCACCATCAATCATCTGGAACGCGTCGATGAGGGGTTTATCCAGATTGACGGCGATTACATCGGTTACCGCCGCAAAGGCGATACGCTGTACGAACTGAAAGAACGCGCAATCCTCAAACAACGCACCCACGTCGGGTATGTTTTCCAGAATTTCAATTTGTTCCCGCACATGAC
Organism: Rahnella sp. ChDrAdgB13; assembly: GCF_017655185.1. Classification (NCBI taxonomy): domain Bacteria; kingdom Pseudomonadati; phylum Pseudomonadota; class Gammaproteobacteria; order Enterobacterales; family Yersiniaceae; genus Rahnella; species Rahnella sp. ChDrAdgB13. The sequence continues at coordinate 26,304 of NZ_JAEMGT010000017.1, forward strand.
GGTGCTGGATAACATCATCGAAGCGCCCGTCGTTCACGGCTTGCTGAACCGCAAACAAGCTATCGCCCGTGCTTATGAGTTGCTGGATACCGTCGGTTTACGCGAAAAAGCCCACGCCTGGCCGCGCCATCTTTCCGGCGGCCAGCAACAGCGTATCGCCATCGCCCGCGCCTTAGCGCTCAATCCGAAAGTGATGTTGTTCGACGAACCCACCTCCGCGCTTGATCCGGAGCTGGTCGGCGAAGTGCTGGACGTCATCAAAAAACTGGCGCAGTCAGGTGTGACGCTGGTGGTGGTGACGCACGAAATCGGTTTTGCGCGGCAGGTCGCCGATCAGGTGGTGTTTATGGTGGATGGCGCCGTTGTCGAGAGCGGAAGTGCAACGCAGGTGCTGGACAGGCCGGTGCATAAGCGGACAAAAGCCTTCCTGGAGAAGGTGCTTTAAGATTGGCAAATTTATTCACTTGCGGTGAGGGTCAGGACCTTGGGGTTACAGCCCAGACTGGCTACAAGGAGCGCCTTTCGCCGCGCCCCTTGAAAATCCCGGTTTTTTTTACTGCGAGCAATAGCGCGCAGTAAAAAAGACGCGGAGATTCAAAAGAGGGCTCGTCATAGCCCTCTTTTGTCGGTTTCGGCGCAGGGAGTTAAGTGTTCACAGTGATTGAAAAACCGAAACTTTCTCGGCCACTTAGGTGATTGAACGCCCACCCGTTCTGCCTACTTCACACTCGCCATCGGCGGATCCATCGCCACTTTGCCTTTCACGGCTTTATTCTTCACTCTCCGCGACCACATCGCGGTCAGAATCGGCACCAGTATTGAGGTGACAATCACTGACGTGGCGACCAGCGCCGTGGCGGCCGGGGCGACAGGTTTGAACTGTGGCACCATTTCGGCAATCAGTACCGGCGTGGCCACCGCGGCACCGGCTGAACTGGAGGCGGCAATGCCTGCGGTACCGTCGCCGCCGCCGATGAATTTATCGGCCAGTATCAGCGGAATGCCGGTCAGGATAATCACTGACACGCCCAGCATCACACCCAGCAAACCGGTTTGTGCGATAACGCTCAGGTTGATGGTGTTACCCAGTGCGAATGCGAAGAACGGGATCAGCGTCTGAACGGCTTTACTGAAGAATTCGCGTAATTCCGGGTCGAGGTTCCCCAGACCAAATCCAATCAGGAACGGCAGGACGGCGCCGACGAAAACATGCGGTTCAAATGAGGCAATTCCCGCCGTACCGAGGATGATCATGGTCATCAGCGGGCCGGATTCCAGAGACATCAGCACGAAGGCGCCGGCCTCTTCTTTTGTACCGTATTGCTGCATGACCGAGGCATATAGCCCGCCGTTGGTCATGTCCATGGACGCGACCAGCGCCAGAACGGATAGTCCGGCGAAGAAGCCAAACTCGACGCCGTTTTCCGGCATAAAGCGCGAAGCCACTGCCGCGACAATCCAGGCGACGGCAATTTTTGTGACCACCAGCGTGCCGGATTTACGCAGAACCGTCCCGGTGGCGCTCAGTTTGATGGATGCCCCCATGCAGAAAAACCAGACGGCCAGAATCGGCACCGTGCCGGTGATCAAACCGTTGGTGAAGGAGCCAAAATACTTACCGGAATCAGGCGCAAAGGTATGACACAAGGCACCGATGGAGAGAGGCACTAACATCATCCCGCCAGGGATTTTTTCTATCGCTCGTTTAATGTGCATTATTTTTCACCTGATTTAAAAGGAACGGACTTCCGAATGCCGCTACGTTATCCATTTCTCAGGGCTATAAAAGTGATGCAACTCATAAATTGAAACGTTGTTTCTATTTTATAGATCGGTAGTTTTAATAAATATTCCGTCAATATTTAATTTCGGAGAGAAATCACAATTCCGGATTTTTCTGCCGCACAAAAACAAAAAAAACCCGCAGCAGTTACCTGTGCGGGTTTCTGAAATGCCGGGAATTTTTAACTTATGGACGTTGTGCCGAAAGCCTGCTGCCAGTCAGCGTCAAACTTTTGCACCGCCGCCTGAACCGCTGGCGTACCGAGAAGTTGTTCAGCAACATCCACCGGTAATGTAATCGACTGACAGCCCGCCAGCAGGCAATCCACCGCCTGACGCGGCGTTCTGAAACTGGCCGCCAGCACTTTTGAGTGCGGCGCGTGCAGACTCAGCAGCGTCTGTAATTCTCTGACCATCGCAATGCCGTCGCCGCCCTGCGCGTCCAGACGGTTCACGTAAGGCGCAACGTATTCAGCACCCGCCAGCGCGGATAAGAGCCCCTGACCTGCGCCGTAAACAGCCGTGCCGAGCGTTGGTATATTCATGCTTTTTAAGGCTTTAATCGCCGCCAGACCCTCCGCCGTGACGGGGATTTTCACCACTAAACCGGGCACCCGCTGCGACAGTAGCAGGGCTTCGGCGATCATCTGTTCTGCATCCGCCGCCATCACCTGGGCAAACAATTTCCCGGTTCCGCCGAGGGCGTCACGCAGGGCAGGCAACACTTCCCAGAGGGATTTTCCTTCTTTCGCCACAATGCTCGGGTTCGTCGTGACCCCCTGCAACGGCAGAATTCGCGAAAGACGTTTCACCGCAATAACATCGGCAGTATCGAGATACAGCTCCATAACCTTCTCCTTAAACCTGTGAGCGAATGCAAAGTATCGGAGAGTGTACCTCTGCAAGCGGCGGGTTTATTGATCGTTATCAAAATGACTTTCGAATGAAAGTATTTAAATTACGAAAGAAGAAAATTAAGGGGGCGCCGCGATGATTTTTAATGTGCAACGTTATTCCACCCATGACGGGCCGGGGATCCGCACGGTTGTTTTTCTCAAGGGCTGCTCACTGAGTTGCACCTGGTGCCAGAACCCGGAAAGCCGTTCAGAAAAACCCGATGTATTGTTTGATTCGCGGCTGTGTACCGGCGGGTGTCAGCATTGTGCGCAGGCATTTCCCCGTGCAGTGACCGCAGAAAATGACGGGATCTGTCTGCGTCGCGAGGCATTCTCTGCGCAAGATTTATGTCAGATGGAACAGGTTTGCCCTTCCGGTGCGCTGAGCGTTTGCGGCGAAGACGCAGATATGGAAAGCCTGATGCAGCAAATCCTGCGCGATAAGCCGTTTTATCAGCGCACCGGCGGCGGCGTTACGCTTTCCGGCGGCGAGCCTTTTATGCAACCACAGACGACGCTGAATCTGCTGCAACGCTGTCACCACGCGGGTTTACATACGGCGGTGGAAAGCTGTCTGCACGTCCCCTGGAAATATATCGAGCCTTCTCTCGGCGCGCTGGATTTGCTGCTGGCCGACTTGAAGCACGTCGCCGACGCGCCGTTCAGACGCCTGACCGGTGGCTCAGCAAAACGGGTGATGGACAATTTTCGCCGTCTGGCGGCTGCCGGTCAGAAGCTGATTGTCCGCGTGCCGCTGATCCCTGATTTCAACGCCGACCGGGCGTCCATCCGCCAGATTGTGGATTTCGCTGCGGGGGAAACCGGTTGTGATGCCATCCACTTTTTGCCTTATCACACGCTGGGTATCAATAAATATGTCCTGCTCGGCGAACCCTATCTGGCCCCGCGCCAGCCATTAAATGACCCGGACCTGCTGACGTTTGCTGAAGAATACGCCGCCGAGAAAGGTCTTTGTGCACAGTTAAGAGGATAAAAATAATGACGACATTGAACCTGAATACCCTCTCCGCCCGCATTCGCGCCCATAAAGACGCGCTGATCCACATCGTAAAACCGCCGGTGTGTACCGAACGCGCACAGCACTACACGCAGGTTTATCAGCAACATGCGGATAAACCCCTGGCCGTCCGCCGCGCGCTGGCACTGGCAGAACATCTCAGGCAGCGGACTGTCTGGATCAAACATGACGAGCTGATCGTCGGGAATCAGGCCAGCGAAGTGCGTGCCGCGCCGATTTTCCCGGAATACACCGTCAGCTGGATTGAAAACGAAATTGATGCGCTGGCCGACCGGCCGGGAGCCGGTTTCGCGGTGAGTGAAAAGAATAAGAATGTTCTGCACGAAATTTGCCCGTGGTGGCGCGGGCAGACGGTGCAGGATCGCTGCTACGGCATGTTCACTGATGAGCAGAAAGCACTGCTCGACAGCGGCATCGTAAAAGCCGAAGGCAATATGACGTCCGGCGATGCCCATCTGGCGGTCAATTTCCCGCTCCTGCTCGAGCTGGGGCTGGACGGACTGCGCCATAAAGTCGATGAACGCCGCAGCCGCGTTAATCTGACCGACTGGGAAGATTTGCATAAAGAACAGTTGCTGAAAGCCATTGATATCACGCTGGCTGCCGTCAGCGATCATATCGTGCGCTTTGGCGATCTGGCGCAGGAAATGGCCGCCGCCGAGCCGCGCGAGAACCGTCGCGATGAGCTGCTGGCGATTGCCGCAAACTGTCACGCGATCGCCCATCAGCCACCTTCCAGCTTCTGGCAGGCGTTACAGTTGTGCTATTTCATCCAGCTGATTTTGCAGATCGAATCCAACGGGCATTCCGTTTCATTTGGCCGCATGGATCAGTATCTTTACCCGTTCTACCGCCGTGACGTCGAACTTGAGCAAACGCTGGATCGCGGTCACGCCATTGAGTTGCTGCAAAGCTGCTGGTTGAAACTGCTGGAAGTGAACAAAATCCGCTCCGGTACACACTCCAAAGCGTCGGCGGGCAGCCCGTTGTATCAGAACGTCACCATCGGCGGCCAGAAGCTGCATCTCGGCGTGGCGTCCGACGCGGTTAATCCGCTTTCCTACGCCATTCTTGAATCATGCGGTCAGCTGCGTTCCACCCAGCCAAACCTCAGCGTGCGTTATCACGCAGGCATGAGCAGCGATTTTCTGGATGCCTGCGTGCAGGTGATCCGCTGTGGTTTCGGGATGCCCGCGTTTAATAACGATGAAATTGTGATCCCTGAATTCATCAAACTCGGCGTCGAGAAAGAAGATGCCTACGATTACGCCGCCATCGGCTGCATCGAAACCGCCGTCGGCGGAAAATGGGGCTACCGCTGCACCGGCATGAGTTTCATCAACTTTGCCCGCGTTATGCTGGCTGCGCTCGAACAGGGGCAGGACGCCAAAAGCCATACGCAATTTCTGCCGCAGGAACGCGGGCTGTCTAAAGGCAACTTTGAAAACTTCGGACAGGTTTTCGCGCAGTGGGATGAGCAAATCCGCTATTACACGCGTAAATCGATTGAAATCGAATGTGTTGTCGATACCGTTCTGGAGGAAAATGCGCAGGATATTCTGTGTTCTGCGCTGGTCGATGACTGTATCGAGCGCGGCAAAACCATCAAACAAGGCGGCGCGAAATACGACTGGGTTTCCGGCTTGCAGGTCGGGATTGCCAATCTCGGCAACAGTCTGGCAGCGGTCAAAAAACTGGTCTTCGAACAAGGTTCCGTCGGGCAGCAGGAACTGGCGGATGCGCTGGCTTCCGACTACGCGGGGCTGGACGGCGAGCGTTTGCGTCAGCGGCTGATCAACAGTGCGGAAAAGTACGGCAACGACCATGACGGTGTGGATAATCTTCTGGTACGCGCCTATCAGTGCTACATCGACGAGCTGTCGAATTATCACAACACGCGTTTCGGGCGCGGCCCGATTGGCGGAAAGTACTACGCCGGAACCTCGTCGATTTCCGCTAACGTGCCGTTTGGCGCAGCGACCACAGCGACACCTGACGGACGTAAAGCGTTCACGCCGCTGGCCGAAGGCGCAAGCCCGGCTTCCGGTACAGACCATCTGGGGCCAACGGCGGTGTTTAATTCGCTGGGGAAATTACCGACGGAAGCGATCCTCGGCGGCGTACTGCTAAATCAGAAGCTCAATCCGGCATCGCTTGAAAATGAAACCGACCGCCAGACGCTGATGCTGATGTTGCGGACGTTCTTTGAGGAGCACAAAGGCTGGCACGTACAGTACAATATTGTGTCTCGCGAGACGTTGCTGAAAGCGCGCGAGGAACCGCAAAACTATCGGGATCTGGTGGTGCGTGTGGCCGGTTATTCGGCCTTCTTCACCGCTTTATCGCCGGAAGCGCAAGATGATATTATCGCGCGAACGGAACATACGTTGTAATCTTCGGGACAGAATTCACTTCAGCTGACGGGCAGCCTGCGCTGCCCGTATTTTTGGGCACTTATGAACGACAGACAGCAAGTCATTTTGCAATGGGTAAACGATAAACAGCGGATCAGCGTAAGTGAGCTGTCGCAGATTTGTCAGGTTTCAGAAGTGACGATCCGTCACGATCTCAATCAGCTGGAGCAACGCCATTATCTGCGCCGCGCGCACGGTTTTGCCGTCGCGATCCAGACCGATGACGTCGATACCCGAATGATGTCGAACTTCGCACAGAAGCAAAAACTGGCAAAATTCGCGGCGTCATTAATCCAGGATGGCGAAACCGTATTTTTCGAAAGCGGCAGCAGCATTGCCCTGCTGGCACAATATCTGGCGGACAAAAAGAATCTCACGGTGATTACCGTCAGCAGTTATGTGGCGTCGTTGCTGAAAAGTATGCCGTGTGACGTGGTGCTGCTCGGCGGGATGTACCAGAAGACCAGCCAGACAGTGGTCGGCCCGCTGACAAAATTGTGTTTGCAGCAGATGAATTTCAGCAAAGCCTTTATCGGGATTGACGGATTTACTGACACCACCGGTTTTACCGGCCGTGACATGTTGCGTGCCGACGTGGTGAATACGGTCGTGGCGAAGGGCGCGGAGAATATCGTCCTGACGGATTCCTCGAAATTCGGCCAGATCAATCTCAATCCGCTCGGCCCTGTCAGCGCTTTCAGTCATGTCATTACTGACGAAGCACTGCCGGATACGTTCCGCCAGCAACTGACGAACTCAGGCATAAAAGTCAGCCTCGTAGGCTGACTTTTTTCATGTGATATTTGTAGTACGGCGCGGATTACTGCCCGTAGTAGGCATTCTTGCCGTGCTTGCGCAGATAATGTTTATCAAGAAGTTGCGGCTGCATATCCGGCAACTGCGGCGTTAACTGGCGGGAGAAAATGCCCATGTAGGCGATTTCTTCCAGCACCACCGCGTTGTGTACGGCATTATCGGCATCTTTTCCCCAGGCAAAAGGCCCGTGCGAATGCACCAGCACCGCCGGAATATCCGCGGGATCGAGGTTACGTTCCGCGAACGTTTTAACGATCACTTCCCCGGTTTCCCACTCGTAGCGCCCGGCGATTTCGGCTTCGGTCATTAAGCGCGTGCAGGGGATGTTGCCATAAAAATAATCCGCATGAGTGGTGCCCCAGGCCGGAATATCAATGCCTGCCTGTGCCCAGATGGTCGCATGGCGGGAATGGGTATGCACAATGCCGCCCGCCTGAGGGAAGCTGAGGTAGAGCACGCGGTGCGTGTCGGTATCGGAAGACGGTTTCTTGCTGCCTTCCACGATTTTCCCGGTTTCCAGCTCCACCACCACCATGTCATCGACGCCCATATGATCGTATTCCACGCCCGACGGTTTGATGACGACCAGCCCTTGCTGGCGATCCACGGCGCTGACATTTCCCCATGTAAAGGTCACCAGATTATGGCGCGGCAGTGCCAGGTTGGCCTCCAGTACCTGCTCTTTCAGTTGTTTAAGCATCTCGGTTTCCTCATGTATCGATGCTTTATTGTCTGGTCGGCGGGCGGGTGCCGGTATGGGGCAAATCGCTAAAGAGTGCGTACGGATCTGCTGCAAACGCAAAAGTGCCTGTTTGTGCCACATTCAGGGCACGCAGGTGCAACGCTTTAGTTAATTGTGTGGTGAGACTGCGGCTTGATGGTGAATTAAGATTATTCACCTAGTGAATGGATACTAATTTCACTATTTTTAGTTAACGGATGCAAAAGTGCGTCCGGATGAGTCGAATTATGAATAAAGGTTCGGAACAGCTCAAAAATTCATAAGTTGCGTGAAGGATCACCCGGTGAAATACAGTGATAACGCTGCATGTTGCCTATACTTATCGATGATGCTGAACGTTAATCCTTTGAGGAAGATAACTATGATGCTCGTAAATAAACGCGTTGCCAGTATTGCACTGGTTTTGACTCTTGCGATGTCTGTTACCGCGTGTGGTAACTGGTCTAAACGTGACCGTAACACGGCGATTGGTGCCGGTGCCGGTGCACTTGGTGGTGCGGTTCTGACTGACGGAAGTACTTTAGGTACGTTAGGCGGCGCAGCAGTAGGTGGTATTGTGGGTCATCAGGTCAGTAAATAAGAACAGATAAAAAAACAGTAAGACGCTGCGCTTTTCAAAGGCGCAGCATCTTGTTTTATCAGCCACCCGCCAGTTTGACTTTCATCCCTTTAGCTTCAAGCAGCTGTTTCAGTAAATCACGTTTATCGCCCTGAATTTCTATCACGCCGTCTTTCACCGCGCCGCCGCAACCGCATTTTTTCTTCAGTTCGGCCGCCAGTTTTTCCAGTGCAGCATCGTCCATATCGACGCCAGTAATAAGACAAACACCTTTCCCTTTGCGCCCGCTGGTCTGACGCGCAATACGAACAATCCCGTCACCTTTCGGGCGTACGACGACGGCTTTCTGCTCATCGATTCTGCCGGTATCAGTGGAATACACTAACCGGCTGTTGTTGTCATTAGGCATAAATTCCCCCTGCTTATCGCAGTGATGCACGGATATCACGCAGCGTCTGCGCCGGATCGGCGGACTGCGTAATCGGACGGCCAATCACCATGTAATCCACACCCGCCGCCAGCGCTTCCTGCGGGGTCATCACGCGGCGCTGATCGTCGGCTTTGCTGCCTGCCGGGCGGATCCCCGGCGTGACCAGTTTGAACGCTTGCCCCAGCGCCGATTTAAAGCGCGTCGCTTCCTGCGCGGAACATACAACCCCGTCCAGCCCGCAGTCACGGGTCAGGCGCGCCAGACGTTCGGCGTAATCTGCCGGAGATAACGTGATGCCCAGATCCGCCAGATCGCTGCCTTCCATGCTGGTCAGCACGGTGACGGCAATCAGTAACGGCGCGTCTTTACCAAACGGCAGCAACGCCTCTTTTGCTGCGGTCATCATGCGCGCACCGCCGCTGGCATGTACGTTGACCATCCACACGCCCAGCTCCGCCGCTGCGGCAACTGCATGCGCCGTGGTGTTCGGGATGTCATGGAATTTCAGATCCAGAAAGACGTCAAAACCGCGAGTCTGCAAATCTTTTACCATCTGCGGGCCGAAATGCGTGAACATCTCTTTACCAATTTTCAGACGGCAATCACGGGGATCGATTTTATCTGCAAAAGCCAGCGCGACAGATTTATCGGCATAGTCGAGAGCGACAACAATAGGTGAGGAATTTAAGTCGTTGTTGTTAATGTTATTTTCTGACGTCATGTCTTCAGCCTCTTGTGTTTTTTCATTTCAGGAAGGGAAAGCCTGTTTTCTGCCGCCCGCATTTTACATGGCAAAAGGCTGAATTCACAGCTACACATAATGTGACAGTTTTATTAAATTTTTGTGAAGCACTAGACGCCGACACAACGCAGGCATAGTTTGTAACTTTACTCTAAGGAAAGGCTGAAAAATGAGTGAGATAACAACCCTGACCGTCAAAATTCCGGTTGAATTGAAGGAACTGATCAAGAACGCCGCCGCTGAGGCTGAGCATTCTTTAAGTGCGGAAGTGGCAGCACGTCTGGAAGAGAGCTTTAATCCGGCAGCACCCAAGGGGAAAAAGGCGGCGAAAGCCACCGAGCATGAAATTGATAACCAGCATCTTGCTGAAGATTCTGAACCGGCGCTGACAGCAAAAGAAATCAAGAAACTGCGTACGTTACTTAACGCCCGCAAAACCACCGGTAAGAAGAAGTAATTCCTCTCTCCTTTCCCTGAATAATTCGCGTTGCAACAAGATGATAAATACATCTGCAACGCGAAGTATGTCGGGAATATTACTGACCGTCGAGACCCCGTATAGGTTTGATCGTTGCCCAGCCACGGCATGACGGACAATGCCAGTACAGCGAATGTGCAGTAAATCCGCATTTGTGGCAGCGGTAACGTGGTTTTGTGCGGATCTGCTCACCCACCATGTCCCGCAGTAAAACCAGACTCTCTTTCGCCCTGCCTTCTTCTGCATCGGCCAGATGGTAATCCATGAGGTGATGGAACACACGCATGGTCGGATGACGTTGCAGCTGGCGGTTAATGTAGTTCTGCGCCGTTTCACGCCCTTCTTCCTGCTGGATGATTTCCGCCAGCATCAGTTCTGCCGTCGCGCCGGTGTTTTCATCGACACAACGCTTGAGGAACTCTGCCCAACCCAGCGTATCTTTCAGGTTCTGGTAGCATTCCTGCATCATCGGCAGCGCTTCGCTGACCAGTTCTTTGTCCTGCTCAAGCACGCGTTGCAGCGCATCAACTGCTTTACGGTATTCGCCCTGCGCCAGAAAAATGCGCCCCTGCATGATAGACACGCGGGCACAAAGTTTATCTGCCGCCGCGGCCTTTTTCAGCAGGCCTGTGGCCTTATCGAAATCATCAGAAACCATCGCCAGCAGCGCCAGTTCACACCAGAAATGCGCGATTTCCTTGCGGCGGTTTTCTTTGCCCAGCTTGACCAGACGCTCGGCCACATCGATAGCATTCTGCCAGTCGCTGGTCGCCTGATGGATGATCAGCAACTGTTCCAGCGCAAACAGCTGGTAGTCCTGCTCCTTCACCAGCTGATTAAACATGTCTTCGGCGCGGTCATAAAAACCGGCAGCCATGTAATCGCGTCCTAACTGCTGCACGGCAAGCAAACGCTGTTCGAAGGTCAGCGAGGCACTTTCCATCAGCGACTGGTGGATACGGATGGCGCGATCGACTTCGCCACGGGAGCGGAACAGGTTCCCCAGAGTCAGGTGTGCTTCGACCGTACTGCTGTCCTCTTTCAACATTTCAAGGAATAGGTCGACCGCTTTATCCTGCTGGTTGGAAAGCAGGAAGTTAACCCCTGCGACGTATTCACGCGACAGGCGGTTAGCATTTTCCTGTTTATCCTGCTGAGAACTTCTGCGCCCCATGTACCAGCCATAGGCGGCCGCAACGGGCAACAACAGAAACAGCAGTTCTAACATAGAGGGTTATTCCTTGCTGACATCATAAGATGCTGCTGGCGGCGTAACGGCAGCCGCGGGTTCAATTTGTTGTTCAAGGCGTTTGATTTTCCGCTGGGCACGCCCGAGAGATAAGCGGACACGCAGGTAAAACAAACCGCAGATGACCCAGCCCAGAATAAAACCGGTAGCAAAGAGCACGGCAAGCAGTGTGGAAACACGATAGTCGCCCTGCGCCAGCAAATAATTGAAGGTCACAGTCTGATCATTATGGGCACCCAGAGTGATAGAAATCACCACGATGACCAGCAAAAATAAAAAAATCAGCAGATATTTCACATTCATTCCTGTAATGCCGGATGTACCGGATGAATTATGCCAAAAACTCTCGTCCCGACCTAATAAGTTAGCATTTCCAAACAAAGCTGGGAAACATTGCGGAGGCTTTAAATGCAGGTTGTTGGAACTTCGTGCAACTTTAGCAGTGTGTAGCAAATATCGCTGCAATCTACGATATGGAAGAGATATGGGGGCGGAAAGCGATGAATTAAAGGGGTTTTGTTAAACCCCTTTGAAATTGCCAGTGTTTATTCTCCGTCGCGTTCAGCGATTTCCTGATTTTCCGCCGGCGGCGGCGTCAGCGGTCCGACATAACGCTCAGTCAGCCAGCAGGCCAGTGTCACCAGTATCCAGCTGATACCCACGGACGCCAGCAGGTCACGCGGCCAGTGCATTCCCAGAACCAGACGGCTGCCCATCACGGCGACTGCCCACACCATCAGGAACGTGACCGTTTTGTAGTGTTTACGCCGCCACAGCAGCCCGATGCCCAGTAATGCCCAGGTAGCGGCAAACATAGTATGACCGGAAGGGAATGCGTAACCGGTGTCGTTCTGCCAGCTTTTATTCAGCCAGTGAGGTATCTGCGTGTCCTCGCCGAGTATTTCTTTGACCTGTTTGCCACGCAATTTGCTTTTCTGCGCATAAAACTCACCCACGTTCATCTGATGATCGGTTCCCAGCCACGCCACGTAGGGCCGCGGCTCACGTACTTCACCTTTGATGAAGTCTTTCGCGTATTGCCCGACCAGCAGCGCGGCCACAATAATCACACCCAGCCCGATGGCCGGTTTAAGACGAAAGCGCAGGCACCACAGGAACCAGCCGCCAAGAATTACCGTTGTGAGGATACCCCAGGGCTCGCTCACCGTTTCCGTCACCCAGAACAGCGGGCGCAAAATGGACGGATTTCCTCCCGGTGCCCAAAGCCAGCCGCTTATCCATACCGCTGCGGGCATCAGCATTAAAAGTACAGCCCCGAGTGCGGTGCGTTTGGCGATATCAAACATAGTCGTCCCTTCCGTCATTTATAAAAGAGTTGGAGTGTAGCAACGTTGTCATCGCTTCACATTCCCTAAGCGGGGATTGTTGAAGAAGCGGTTATAATTCATAAGTTATGAACTAATCGTTCAAATATTCGCGCTAAAAACTGCGCCAATCTGTGGCAAAATACCGCCCTGTCGTGATGGAAAGGCACCGATTCCCTATCCAGAGGCCGCATCTGAACGTAGGATGCGCATCAACAAGTAAAATACTCACTGTAAATAAAGACACTTTGTGGTTTTTTTGGAGCGTAAAATGCAGCTGAAACGGGTGGCAGAAGCCAATCTGCCAACACCTTGGGGCGATTTCCTGATGGTGGGTTTTGAAGAATTGGCCACCGGGCACGACCACCTGGCGTTAGTTTTTGGTGACATCAGCGGTGAAACACCGGTTCTCGCGCGTGTTCACTCGGAATGTCTGACCGGCGATGCCTTATTCAGCCTGCGCTGTGACTGTGGTTTTCAGCTCGAAGCCGCACTCAATCACATCGCCGAAGAAGGCCGTGGCATCCTGATGTATCACCGCCAGGAAGGCCGTAACATCGGTTTGCTCAACAAAATCCGCGCTTACGCTTTGCAGGACAAAGGCTATGACACCGTCGAAGCCAACCATCAGCTCGGTTTTGCAGCTGATGAACGCGACTTCACCCTGTGCGCGGATATGTTCAAGTTACTGGGCGTTGATTCGGTCCGCCTGCTGACCAACAACCCGAAAAAAGTCGAAATCCTGACTGAAGCCGGCATTAATATCACCGAGCGCGTGCCGCTGATCGTGGGCCGTAATCCGGAAAATGAACGTTACCTGTCGACCAAAGCGGCCAAAATGGGCCACCTGCTCGATAAGTAATTTTTTCAGGATATGACAGAAATATTAAGGGCACCTTAACGGTGCCCTTTTTCATGGAGTTTTGACGGGAAAAAGATTCAGAGCATTTTGCGGATCACGTAATGCAGAATGCCGCCGTTCTGGAAGTACGTCAGCTCATTGCCCGTATCAATACGGCAGCGCGCGTTCACCGTTTCCGTATGCCCGTCGGCAAAGGTGATGTGTACTGCGACATCTTGTCCCGGCGTCAGGGTTTGCAAACCCCGGACGCTGATCTGCTCATCGCCGGTCAGTTTCAGCGTTTTGCGCGTCACGCCCTGCGGGAATTCCAGCGGTAAAATCCCCATGCCGATCAGGTTGGAGCGGTGAATACGTTCGAAGGATTCCGCAATCACCACGCGAACACCCAGCAAACGCGGCCCTTTCGCCGCCCAGTCACGGCTTGACCCGGAACCGTACTCTTTACCGGCAATCACCGCCGTCGGCACGCTTTCATGCTGATAGCGCATCGCCGCATCGTAAATCGCCAGTTGATCCTGCGACGGAATATGGCGGGTAAATCCCCCCTCCACGCCCGGCACCATTTCGTTTTTGATACGGATATTGGCGAACGTCCCGCGCATCATCACTTCATGGTTACCGCGCCGCGAACCGTAAGAGTTAAATGCCTTCGGCTCTACACCGTGCTGTTTCAGATACAACCCCGCCGGGCTTTCGGCTTTAATATTCCCGGCTGGCGAGATGTGGTCAGTGGTAACGGAATCCGCCAGAATGGCCAGAATTCGGGCATCGTTGATGTCTTGCAGCGCGTCCGGCTCCGCTTTCATGTCGCTGAAGAACGGCGGATGGCGGATGTAGGTCGAATCTTCCTGCCAGGTGTAGGTCGGCGTGCCTTCAACCTGAATCGCCTGCCAGCTGGCGTCACCGTTAAACACTTCCGCATATTCTTTATGGAACATCGCGGTGGTGACCTGCCCGACCGCATGGGCAATTTCTGTCGCCGACGGCCAGATATCTTTCAGATAAACCGGTTTGCCGTCTGCATCTTCCCCCAGCGGATCGTGGGTCAGATTGACGTTCATGTTCCCGGCCAGCGCGTACGCCACCACCAGAGGTGGAGACGCCAGCCAGTTAGTTTTGATCAGCGGATGAATGCGCCCTTCGAAGTTTCGGTTGCCGGACAGCACCGCGCCGACGGTTAAATCCCCGGATTTAATGGCGGATTCAATCGGTTCCGGCAGCGGCCCGGAGTTACCGATACAGGTGGTACAGCCGTATCCCACCAGATTGAAACCGAGCTGTTCAAGGTATGGCATCAGACCGGCAGCATTCAGATAATCGGTCACCACTTTGGAACCCGGTGCCAGCGAGGTTTTCACCCACGGTTTGCGGGTCAGCCCCTTCTCTGCGGCATTTTTCGCCAGCAAACCGGCTGCCATCAGCACGCTGGGGTTTGACGTGTTGGTACAGGACGTAATGGCGGCAATCACCACTGCGCCGGTCGTGAGCGCGTAGTGCTGGCCTTCGAGCGTGAAGGTTTCCTTGTCGCTACGCCCCGGTTTACTGTTTCCCAACTCCAGTTCAGTGGCCGCTTTAAACGCCTTCGGCACATCCGGCAGCGCCACGCGATCCTGCGGACGTTTCGGGCCAGCCAGACTCGGTTCAACGCTGCCCATATCCAGCGACAGCGTACTGGTGAATACCGGCTCGTCGCCCGCATTGCGCCATAACCCCTGAGCCTGCGAATAAGCTTTAACCAGTTCGATCTGCTCGTCGCTGCGGCCGCTGAGTTTCATATAACCGAGCGTGACGTCATCCACCGGGAAGAACCCGCAGGTGGCCCCGAACTCCGGCGACATATTGGCGATCGTGGCGCGGTCGGCCAGCGGTAAATCCGCCAGCCCGTCGCCGTAGAATTCAACAAATTTGCCAACCACGCCGTGCTTACGCAGCATCTGCGTGACGGTTAACACCAGATCGGTTGCGGTGATGCCTTCGCGTAATTTGCCGGTCAGCTTGAAGCCAACGACGTCGGGGATCAGCATGGAAACCGGCTGGCCTAGCATCGCCGCTTCCGCCTCAATCCCGCCGCAGCCCCAGCCCAGGATCCCCAGACCGTTAATCATGGTGGTGTGCGAATCGGTGCCGACCAGCGTGTCCGGGTAGGCGATCGTTTTACCGTTCTGTTCTTCGTACCAGACGGTCTGCCCGAGATATTCCAGGTTAACCTGGTGGCAAATTCCGGTGCCCGGCGGCACAACGCGGAAACGATTGAACGCTTTCTGGCCCCAGCGGAGGAACTGATAGCGTTCGTTGTTGCGTTCCATTTCCAGCCGGACGTTTTCATCAAACGCTTCGTCATCACCAAATTCATCTACCGTCACCGAGTGGTCGATAACCAGATCGACAGGCGATAACGGGTTCACCTGGTCGACATTACCGCCGAGACGTTTTACCGCCTGCCGCATGGCGGCTAAGTCCACCACTGCCGGTACACCGGTAAAATCCTGCATCAGAACGCGCGCAGGCCGGTAAGCGATTTCACGATCGGCGTGGCCTGTTTTCTGCCAGCCAACCAGTTCGCGTAAATCACTTTCCGTTACGGTGTCGCCATCCACGTGGCGCAGTAAATTTTCGAGTAAAACTTTGAGGGATTTTGGCAGGCGCTGGAGTTCACCCAGCGTTTGGGCTGCGAGCGGCAGGCTGTAGTAATGAAACTCCTTGTTCTGGACTGCCAGTTTATCCAGACTTTTCTCACGAATATCGGACGACATAGCTTCTCCTTTTACTGCTCATTTCTCGCGCCTGCGTGGCTATCAGGGAATAACCCGCAAGCTTATAAGTGCATAGTTAAACATAACACAAAATTCAATTAACATTTTAATAACAACACGAAGTGTTCATCAGGCAAAAAAAATCCCGCGGCATCGTAAGACGGCGCGGGACAGAGATTTTCAGCAAAGCGTGGCGGTTTATTTCACCGGCAACTTAATGTCTTTGAACATCTCTTCGATATCTTCATTCGAGCGCAGAGAAATGGCGGTGTCCACCACGTCGCGCGTCAGATGTGGCGCAAAGCGCTGGATAAAATCGTACATGTAGCTGCGCAGGAAAGTACTGCGGCGGAAACCGATTTTGGTGGTGCTGTACGTGAAGATATCACGCGCATCGACCGTCACCAGGTCCGGATCCTGAATCGGATCAACTGCCATGCTGGCGATAACGCCGACGCCTAAACCAAGACGGACATAGGTTTTGATCACGTCAGCATCAGTGGCGGTAAAGACGATCCGCGGCGTCAGCCCGGCGCGGTTAAACGCGGTATCCAGCTCAGAACGGCCGGTGAACCCGAACGTGTAGGTGACAATCGGATACGCCGCTAACTCTTCGATGGTGACTTTATCTTTGCCCGCCAGCGGATGATCCGGCTGAACCACAACCGCACGGTTCCAGTGGTAGCAAGGCAGCATAATCAGGTCGTCGTAAAGATGCAGCGCTTCGGTCGCAATCGCGAAATCAGCATTACCTTTGGATACGGCCTCGGCGATTTGCGTTGGCGAACCCTGATGCATGTGCAGTGAAACGCGCGGGTAGCGCTCGATGAAACCTTTAATGACGTTTGGCAGTGCGTAACGTGCCTGAGTGTGTGTCGTGGCGACGTACAGTGACCCTTTATCGGGATACGTGTGCTCGCCCGCGACGGCTTTAATGGCGTCAACTTTAGACAGCACTTCACGCGCGATACGGATAATTTCCTGCCCGGCGGGCGTGACCTGCGTCAGATGTTTACCGCTGCGGGAGAAAATCTGGATACCCAGCTCATCTTCGAGCATGCGTACCTGCTTACTGATCCCTGGCTGCGACGTGTACAGGCCTTCTGCCGTCGAACTGACGTTCAGATTGTGATTAACAACCTCTACGATGTAGCGCAGTTGCTGCAATTTCATATCTCATACCACCCTGGTTTCAAACCCTGTCACCATCCCTGTTCACCCGCTGGCTGAACAGACTGGAAATGATTTTTATTGAATGCCCGAAGTCTGTATTGCGTCGTCTTATGTCACTGACGCATTAGCTTATTACAAATGTGAATAAAAACAAATTTTATATAACAATTATATCAAAAGCTGACACATTGTATAGCCAGATAACATAAGGATTACAGCAGGCAGCCCTGCCCTGCCCTGAGAAGATATTCGCGAAGAACCTGTCGATGATAGATCTTATTACAATAAAAAAACCAGCCCGAAGGACTGGTTTTTTACAAACGAATAACAATGGGTTCCGGCTCAATAATACTATTTCTTTCCTTCTACCCATTTACCGTCAACATAGAATGCCGTCCAGCCGGTGGCTTTACCGTCTTTTTCTGAAGACACGTACTGCTGCTTCGTTTTACGGCTGAAACGCACCATCGATTTATTGCCTTCCGGGTCAGCCACTGGCGCATCGGCCAGATAGCTCAGTTTTTCCGGCAGACGATCTTTAAAGCGCTTCAGTTCTTCCACCAGCGGCGCACGGGTTTCACGCGATTTAGGGAAAGTATTGGCCGCCAGGAAAACACCTGCCGCGCCATCACGTAAAACGAAATAGGCGTCAGACTTTTCACATTGCAGCTCCGGCAAGGGAACCGGATCTTCTTTCGGCGGCGCAACATCACCGTTACGCAGGATCTTACGGGTATTTTTACACTCGTCGTTGGTACAGCCCATGTACTTACCGAAACGTCCCATTTTCAGGTGCATTTCAGAACCACATTTCTCACACTCAACGATCGGGCCGTCATATCCCTTGATACGGAACTCGCCTTCTTCGATTTCGTAGCCGTCACATTCCGGGTTGTTACCGCAGACATGCAATTTGCGCTGGTTGTCGATCAGGTAGCTGTCCATCGCCGTGCCGCATTTGCCGCAACGACGTTTGGCGCGCAGCGCATTGGCTTCCGCTTCATCACCTTCAAGGATGTTCAGAACTTCAGCATCCGCAATCAGGTTTATGGTGGTTTTGCAGCGCTCTTTCGGCGGCAACGCATAACCGGAACATCCGAGGAACACCCCGGTGCTGGCGGTACGGATCCCCATCGGGCGGCTGCACGTCGGGCATTCGATGCTGGTCAGAACCATCTGATTCGGGCGCATACCGCCTTCTTCAGGGTCTTTCTCGGCCGTTTCGAGCTGCTTGCTGAATTCGGTGAAGAACTCATCCAGAACGGCTTTCCATTCTGCTTTGTTGTTCGCGACCTGGTCCAGCCCGTCTTCCATGCGTGCGGTGAAATCATAGTTCATCAGTTCGCGGAAATTATCTTCCAGACGATCGGTGACGATTTCACCCATTTTTTCCGCATAGAAACGGCGGTTTTCAACGTGTACGTAGCCACGATCCTGAATGGTCGAAATGATCGACGCGTAGGTAGACGGACGGCCAATACCGCGTTTTTCGAGCTCTTTCACCAGTGACGCTTCGCTAAAACGTGCAGGCGGTTTGGTGAAATGCTGAGTTGGCAGCAGCTGTTGCAGTTCGAGGTCGGTGCCGACTTCAATCGCTGGCAGCGTTCTGTCTTCGTCGCCTTTACGCAACGCTGGCATAACTTTCGTCCAGCCATCGAAACGCAGCGTACGGCCTTTGGCACGCAGGGAATAATCGCCCGCTTTCACCGTCAGCGTAGTGGAATCATACTGCGCCGGTGTCATCTGGCAGGCCACAAACTGGCGCCAGATCAGCTGGTAGAGACGCTGCGCATCTGCTTCCATATCTTTGAGCTGCTCAGAAACCACGGCAACATCAGAAGGACGGATCGCTTCGTGCGCTTCCTGAGAATTCTCTTTGTTGCTGTACTGCAACGGCGCTTTCGGCAGGTATTTATCGCCAAAGTTTGTGCCAATGTAACCGCGAACCATTTCTACAGCGTCCTGGCTCAGGTTGGTGGAGTCAGTACGCATGTAGGTGATGTGACCGGCTTCGTAGAGACGCTGCGCCATCATCATGGTTTTCTTCACGCCAAAGCTCAGACGCGTACTTGCCGCCTGCTGCAATGTGGAGGTAATAAAAGGAGCACCCGGTTTGCTGCTGGTCGGTTTATCTTCACGATCCACCACCTGATAACGCGCTTTTTCAAGCAGCGAAACAGCCGCGTGGGTTTGTTCTTTATTGACCGGTTTGAACGGTTTATCGAGGTGATGCGTCACTTCCATTTGCAGGGCGGTTTCTTTCTTCGCCAGCAAATCAGCGTGCAGCTCCCAGTATTCTTCCGGCACGAACGCTTTGATTTCTTTTTCGCGCTCAACCACCAGACGAACCGCTACGGACTGAACACGGCCAGCGGATAAACCACGGGCAATTTTCTTCCACAGCAGCGGGGAAACCATGTAACCCACCACGCGGTCCATAAAGCGACGCGCCTGCTGAGCATTCACCCGATCAATATTCAGTTCGCCCGGTTCTTTAAAGGCATTCTGAATCGCGTTTTTGGTAATTTCGTTAAATACCACGCGGCTGAAACGTTTGTCATCACCACCAATCACTTCCCGCAAATGCCAGGCAATCGCCTCTCCTTCGCGGTCAAGGTCGGTTGCGAGATAGATGTGGTCAGCTTTTTCCGCTAACGCTTTTAACTCAGCAACGACTTTTTCTTTACCGGGAAGTATTTCGTACTGCGCTTCCCAACCATGATACGGATCGACGCCCATGCGATTAACCAGCGCGGTTTTCTCATCCTTTTTTACTTTTTTCTTTGTTTTTTCTTCGGTTGAGTCGGCGGTCTTTTTAGCAGCGGATCCACTGGTTGGTAAATCACGGATATGACCGACGCTGGACTTAACCACGTAGTCATTTCCTAAATATTTATTAATCGTTTTGGCTTTTGCCGGGGACTCAACTATTACGAGAGCTTTACCCATAATTACCTTTACCTGAATGATTCTTCATCATCTGAAGAAGATTTTGTCTAGTTATGCCGCGGCACAATATCACGTCTTTTTTTATATTGCGGCAGTGAGTCAGAACGTCAACTTATTTCTTTAAAAGAAGGAGCGAACTGACTTCCAGAGGTTCAAAACACTGATTCTGCGAGGGATTAACCAGACAGGGTTCAGCAGAATGTGCTCTTTCCTATGTCAAATAATGACCAAGCGTAAACAAAACATTCCACCTGAAGCCACAAAATCCCACACTCTACCTGATTAAAATCGTCACGCAAACTAATTAACACGGAAACGCCCTTTTCGCCAATGTGTTCAGTCCTTTCGGCGAATCGTTCAAATAATAACCACAATGTAAAGCCATTACCCACAGCCGATTTGCGGTTTTAACAACGGCAGGATTACAATAACGTCAGCAATTATAGTGGGGAGTAAATATCATGCACGAAAATACATCGGCAATAAGTCGCGAAGCTTTACTGGCAGAAGCGAATAAGGTTATCCGTGAGCACGATGAGTATCTTAGCGGAATGGCTGCGACAGAAGTTGAACAGAAAGGCAATGTGCTGGTTTTCCGTGGTGAATTCTTCATGGATGAAAACGGTTTACCGACCCGAAAAACCACTGCGGTATTTAATATGTTTAAACACCTGGCTCATCTTTTTTCAGAAAAATACCATCTCGAAGATTGAGATAAAAAAGCCGCTATAAAAGAAGACGCAACCGGTTAGCTTTCCGGGAAAACTGAGCCGATAAAAAAAGGGACCGAAGTCCCTTTTTCTTTGCGCTTTTAATGAGGCAAAGCGTTTACAGCAACGGCTTCTGACTGCACTGCAGCCAGCGCAGGAACAGACGGTCAGCGCTGGCTGCCGCGCTGCCTGTGAATCTGTCCATCATGCGTTTACGTCGGGCATAACGCACCGCAATCACTTCATGATTTTTCATTTCCGCAATCAGTAAATCATCACTGGTGCCGATGGCGTCAATCAGGCCATTTTCACGTGCCTGCGTACCAAACCAGTGTTCACCGGTTGCCACGGTATCGATATCCAGAGACGGACGATTCTGATGCACAAATTCCTTGAACAGCACGTGCGTTTCGTTGAGATCTTCGCGGAATTTCTCGCGCCCTTCTTCGGTGTTCTCACCGAGCAGCGTCAGGGTGCGTTTGAATTCTCCCGCCGTATGCAGTTCGATATCAATATCGTTCTTTTTCAATAACCGGTTGAAGTTAGGGATCTGCGCAACCACGCCTATTGAACCGATAATGGCAAACGGCGCGGCGACAATGCGGTCAGCTACGCAGGCCATCATATATCCTCCACTGGCGGCGACTTTATCTACCGCCACCGTCAGGCGGATCCCGCTCTGCCGCAGACGAACCAGCTGCGAAGCGGCCAGACCATAACCGTGAACCACGCCGCCAGGGCTTTCCAGGCGTAACAGCACTTCGTCTTCCGGCGTAGCCACCGCAAGCACTGCTGAAATTTCTTCGCGCAGCGAAGTCACTTCATGCGCGTCCATACTGCCTTTGAAGTCGAGAACATACAGGCACGGTTTGGATTGGGTTCCCCCCGCTTTGGCCTGTAGTTTTTTCTGTTTAGCTTCAGCTTTATCCTTTTTCTTCAGTTCTTTACTGCGGATTTTCAACTCCGCAGGACTCAGACGCGCGCTGCGCATTTCACGCTGCATTTCGCGGTACTGCTCCCCTAAATCGACCAACTGCAACTCACCTTTTCCGTGAGATTTGCGATGACGAAGGCCGACCACCAATACCACCAGCGCACCAATGGCGATCACTACGGTCACTACTTTGGCCAAAAACAGCCCATAAAGAGAAAGTAAATCCACACAAACCGCCTTTTCGATGTGGTAATAAAACCGTTATGAAAGATGCTGAACATTTTAGACAATCGGCGCTGCGGCGTCTTGTTCGAAGATGACATCATGCCAGAGACTAAAAGTGAGTGCGCCATTGTTCCAATTTTGTTACAAAAGAGCTGTCTGTTTTTGGGTTAATCATTGAAACTCCTGCCCATTTAAGGCATATAACCGGTGATCAACTCCGAAACACCCCAAATTCACACCAAAATGTCGGACTCCGGTCGAGCGCAACTTCTCCCGTACCCGGCATTTTTGATACTCAGCGCGCCTGATGTGAAGACGGCCATCGCCGCTACATCGCGCCCCGACCTATGAGGACCGCCCATGCATTACCATCCGAAATCTGACCTGCTCAACAACCGTATTATTCTGATCACCGGCGCAGGCGATGGCATCGGGCGCGAAGCGGCGCTGACCTACGCCCGCTTTGGCGCGCAGGTCATTTTACTTGGACGCACCGAAAGCAAACTGGCCAGCGTTCAGCAGGAAATTGCCGCTAAAAACCTGCGGCCTGCGTTCATTTATGCGCTCGATTTACTGACCGCCAGCGAGCAGGATTGCCAGCGCGTCGCCAGCCAGATTGCCGGATGGGTGCCACATCTCGACGGCGTTTTACATAATGCCGGGCTGCTGACAGAGATTACACCGATGGCCGAAATCAGGCTGCCGGACTGGATGAACGTGATGCAGGTGAATGTCAACGCGACGTTTATGCTGACGCAGGCCTTGCTGCCACTGCTGCTCAAATCCGCCAGCGCGTCGCTGGTGTTCACAACGTCCAGCGTCGGGCGTGAAGGCCGCAGCGGCTGGGGCGCGTACGCGGTATCGAAATTCGCCACCGAAGGCATGATGCAGGTGCTGGCCGAAGAACATAAACACACCGGTCTGCGGGTGAACTGCATTAATCCGGGCGGAACCCGCACCGGCATGCGCGCGTCGGCGTTCCCTGATGAAAACAAAGATAAACTCAAAACACCGGCTGACATCATGCCGCTGTATCTCTACCTGATGGGCGATGACAGCCGTCGTAAAACCGGTATCAGCTTTGATGCCCAGCCAGGCCGTAAAGCCGGTCCAGCCGAATAACGGAGCCAAACATGACTGAAGATCGCCACAAGCAGCGCCAGCAAAAGCTGAAAGAACAGGTTGATGCGCGCATTGACGCGGCAAAAGAGCAGCGCGGGATTTTGATTGTGTTTACCGGCAACGGCAAAGGTAAAACCACCGCGGCTTTCGGGACAGTCACCCGCGCCGTCGGGCACGGAATGCGCGCAGCGGTGATCCAGTTTATTAAAGGCGAATGGCCGAACGGCGAGAAAAATCTGCTCGAGCCACACGGCGTGGAATTTCAGGTGATGGCGACCGGTTTCACCTGGGAAACACAAAATAAAGAAACCGACACTGCTGCCTGTCAGGCCGTCTGGCAACATGGAAAACGGATGCTGAACGATGCCACCCTGGATCTCGTGGTGCTCGATGAGCTGACGTATATGGTCAGTTTCGGCTATCTGGATTTGCAGGAAGTGGTTGATGCGCTGAATGCCCGTCCGGCGCACCAGACGGTGATTATCACCGGCCGCGGGTGTCATCGGGATCTGCTGGAGCTGGCCGATACCGTCAGCGAACTGCGTCCGGTGAAGCATGCTTTTGATGCGGGCATTATGGCGCAGCAGGGCATTGACTGGTAACGCCCTGCTTTACTTTGAAACGTAAGCTTTAAAACTTAAGTTTCAAAGCGTTATCTGACACTCCGCCAGTGTTGCCATTTCATTATGGACAGCGCAGGCAGCATCGATCAGCGGTAACGCCAGCGCGGCACCGCTGCCCTCGCCCAGACGCAAATTCAGGTCAAAATACGGCTGCAAACCCAGCGCCTCAAGGGCAATTGTCGCCCCCTGCTCCGCAGAAATATGTGACGGAATAAGATACGGTTTCAGGGCCGGTGCAATCTGGCAGGCCGCCAGCGCCGAGGCGTAAGACAGGAAACCGTCCAGTACCACCGGAATTCCGGCCGCCGCCGCACCGATCATTGCGCCCGCCATACCGGCAAGCTCAAACCCGCCGACTTTCGCCATGACATCCAGCGCATCCGAAGCATCCGGCTGATTCACCGCTATGGCTTTTTCCACCACGCTGATTTTATGGGCCAGCCGCTCCGGCGGAAGATTTGCGCCCAGCCCGACCGTTTGCGCAGGCGCTGCCCCGGTCAGCACCGCCACCATCGCCGCCGCGGGCGTGGTGTTTGCCATACCCAGCTCACCGACCGCCAGCAGAGACAACCCGCTTTCCGCTTTCGCAATCACACGTTCTGCGCTCCAAATGAGCAGCGATTCTGCCTGTTCACGGGTCATCGCCGGGCCGGTCGCAATATTGCCTGTGCCTTGCGCGACCTTGTGGTTCAGCGTGCCGGGAATATCCGGGCCGAGTATCCCGCAGTCGACCAGCGTCACCTGCGCACCGGCGTTACGCGCCAGCACGGAAACTCCGGCTTTTCCCTGCACAATATTCACCGCCTGAATTGCGGTGACGACCTGCGGCGAAGGCGTTACGCCTTCCTGCCATACGCCGTGATCGGCAGCCATCACCAGAATTTCTTTACTGGGGAATTTCAGCGGTGCTTTACCGCGGATAGACGCCAGCTGAACAGCCAACTGCTCCAGACGCCCGAGACTGCCCAACGGTTTAACCAGGCTGTCCAGACGTTCTTCGGCAGCCCGTGCGGCCTCTGCGTCGGGTTCAGCAATCTGACGGATGATATTTGCCAGCGAAGCCATCGGTGTTCCTTATCGTGATTTAAAAATTAAATACCGCTGTCGTTGAAACGTTGGATAACGCAGGCTCCCGGGCTTAAATCGATCTCACACAGGCAGCCTTGTTTAAACGGAAAGCGCCACATGTCAGCAGGCGCGAGTTTCAACATCATCGCCAGCAACAGGCTGAGTGAACCCTGATGCGCCACAATAGCCACGCAGCTTCCCGGCGGACGCAGGTGAATTTGCTGCAACGCCTGACGGATCCGCCCGGTGAATTCGGTGAAGGATTCGCCCTGAGGCACTGCCGCCTTTTGCCAGTCCTGACACCACTGCTGATATCCTTCTGCCTCAGAGGCTTCAAGCTCTTTGTGATGGCGCATTTCCCATTCGCCGAATCCCATTTCTCTGAACAGAGGCTGGCTTTCTACCGCGATTTCGCGCCCTTTAACGATAAATTCAGCCGTGGCCTGGCTGCGCCGCATGCCGGAGTGGATCACGCAATCGAGCGGTGTTTCTGCCAGCTGACGGGCGACGTGCTGCGCCTGAGTTTCGCCTTGCGCGGTCAGCGCGATATCGCTGCTGCCGCAGAAAACGCCGTCGACGTTTGCCTGAGTTTGTCCGTGTCGTATCAGATACAGTTTCATTTATTTTTCCGGGTCTCAGTGCCATAAAAAGAAGATAAGAAAAACCAGTTCGCTTAATTCGCAGGCCGCACCCAACGTGTCACCCGTTTGTCCGCCTATACGGCTGGCGACAAAACGGCGGAAGGCGAAGGTAAAGCACAGCGTCACCAGCAGGGCAAACAGCGTGGAGAAACCGGCGATAAACAGAACCAGGGCGGCCATCAGCAGCAGCGTCGCATAAAAGCGCCCTTCGCTGATTTTGCCGATAAACAGATTGCCCATGCCCGATTCACGGGCGTATGACTGTCTGAACATCATGACGGACATCATTCCCCGCCCGATAACGGGCGTTACGACCAGCACTGCAAATACTGCCAGCCCTTCGGCACTTAGCTGATAAATCAGCGCCGTTCGCAGTAAAACCGCGACAATCAGCGCCAGTGCGCCGTTGGTGCCAATGCGGCTGTCACGCATAATCTCCAGAATGCGTTCCCGGCTGCGCACCGAGAACAGCCCGTCGCAGGTGTCCGCCAGCCCGTCAAGGTGCAGTGCGCCGGTCAGCATAATATGAGCGATAACCGCGGCAACCGCCGCCGGAAATACGCCAACGTGCTGAACCAGAATCCCCCAGACCAGCGCAGAAAGCAGGCCGACAACCAGCCCGACCAAAGGGAAATACACAATCCCGCGCGGGTAATCCTTCATTTCAATACCGTCGCACCAGCGTTCTTTTACCGGTATGCGGGTGAGGAACTGCAACGTTGCGAGAAACAGACGCCAAGTCATCATCGTAATATCCTTTTTTTACGCAGACGTTTTTACCGGCACCGGGATCCCGGAAACCACCAGATATACGTCATCCGCCGCAGCCGCCAGTTGCTGGTTCACCCGCCCGGCGATGTCACGAAAGCGCCGCGACAACAGGTTATCCGGCACAATCCCCATACCGACTTCATTGGTGACGATAATCACTTCCGTTTCACAATGCTGCGCGGCATCCGCGAGTTCAGTGATTTGCGCCAGAATATGTTCTTCGATAGCGGTGAAATCCATCGCTTCCGGCTCAGTTTCACCGGCCATATCAAACAGCAGATTTGTGATCAGCGTTGTGATGCATTCAATCACGATCGTCGGGAATTCAGTCTGCTTCAGGCGCACAACGTCGCCTAAATCACGATGACTTTCAAACGTGTGCCAATGCGCCGGACGCTGCTGCTGGTGGAAGCGGATCCGCTCGGCCATTTCCGTATCCGTCACCGCCGACGTGGCGATATACAGCACCTCTCCGCCCCGTATTTCTACGATCTGTTCAGCAAAACGGCTTTTGCCGCTGCGCGCACCGCCGGTAATCAGCATCATAATCGGCTCCCTTTGGGTTAAGCGAACAATCACGTTTCGCCCTGATTTTTGAGCAAAAAAAACCGCAGCCGGTGAGAGCTGCGGTTTATGAGCATAACGGTTAGCCGTTCGCTTGTCAGCGATTAACCCCGTTTAGCCGGTCCGGTGGTACGACGTGCCGGAGCCACAGACGTGTGACGCTTCACGGCGCGACGGATCTGGTTAGCTTTAACACGACGACGATCGCGCTCAACCGGCAGTTTGCTGACGGTTTCTTCGGTCATGTCGACCAGGGTACGCAGATAGTTGATGTCCGGCAGATCCAGCTCTTTATAGCCGCCGCGAGGCAGGCCTTTAGGCAGATTCAGGTCACCGTAACGCACGCGGATCAGACGGCTCACCTGGACGCCAACGGCTTCCCACAGACGGCGAACTTCACGGTTACGCCCTTCTGTCAGGGTCACGTTGTACCACTGGTTCAGGCCTTCGCCGCCCTGGAATTTGATGGAGCGGAAAGCGGCAGGGCCGTCTTCGAGCTGTACGCCACGGCTCAGTTGTTTGATTTTTTCATCATCAACCTGACCGAATACACGTACCGCATACTCACGTTCCACTTCACGGCTCGGGTGCATCAGGCGGTTAGCCAGTTCACCGTCGGTGGTGAATAACAGCAGACCGGAGGTGTTTACGTCCAGACGACCCACGGCAATCCAGCGTGAACCGCGCATTTTCGGCAAACGGTCAAAGACGGTCGGACGCCCTTCCGGATCACTGCGCGTACACAGTTCACCTTCCGGTTTGTAGTACGCCAGCACGCGGCAGACGGTGTCCTGAGACTCCATCACCGACAGGATGTGGCCGTCGAGACGGATTTTTGTCCCGCCGGTGACTTCAACACGATCGCCCAGCGTTGAGATTTTACCGTCAACGCTGACACGGCCAGCCTGGATCATCGCTTCAACTTCACGACGTGAACCGTGGCCCGCACGCGCGAGAACCTTTTGCAGTTTTTCAGTTTGCCCTTCGGTGCTGTCCAGCGCATTTTTCGGCTTCTGGTACTTCACTTCTTCTTCGTCACCGTTTTCATCAAACAGTGCTTCAGCTTTAGGCTTGGTGCCACGCGGTTTCAGCGGACGCTTTTTATCATCGCGCGCGTTGTCAGGACGTGCCGGTTTGCCCATGCGGGGTTTTTCAATACGGGAATCAGAACGTGAATCGCTGCGACCCGCATCAGCACGTGGTTTATCGGTACGCGGTTTGTCAGAACGTGGCTTATCGGTACGTGGCTTTTCGCCACGCTTTTCAGCCCGCGACGGTTCCGGACGGCTTTTCGCTGCGCCGGAATTTCTGCCGCTTTTAGGCTTGTCACCAGACGAACGTGCCGGTTTGGATTTATCGCTGGTGTGCTTCTGGGAATTATACTTCTCGCTCATTGAGCAGCCTCATTTGTCGCCTTCACAGGCGTCGGGGGGAGCCGGCAGCACAATGTGACCCATTGTCTGCCCGCCAAAATTCGTTATTGCGCTTTAATACAACGACTTACAAAAAAGTCAGCCCGCCATTATACACATTTATCCGCAATTTGTATCCTGCCAGAGGATTTGCGGGCTGATTATTTTTCAAACAGCAGTTACCGGAACGGCGTCGGATCACCCGCGCCTTCGCGGACGACTTCCGGCGATGGCTCGGTCAGATCGATGACCGTGGTCGGCTGCTGGCCCAGCGAACCGCCGTCAATGACCAGATCGACCAGTTTACCCAGGCGATCTTTGATATCTTCCGGATCAGATTCCGCAAAGTCATTACCCGGCAGCATCAGCGTGGTGGACATCAGCGGTTCACCCAGCGCGTCGAGCAGTGCAAGCGCAATCGGGTTCGACGGCACACGTAAACCGATCGTCTTACGCTTTTCGCTCATCAGACGGCGCGGCACTTCTTTCGTCGCTTTCAGAATGAACGTGTAGTTGCCCGGCGTATTATTTTTGATCAGACGGAAAGCTTGGTTATCCACGTAAGCGTAAGTGGAAAGCTCGGACAAATCGCGGCAGACCAGCGTGAAGTTGTGGTTGCCGTCCAGCTGACGGATACGGCAAATGCGCTCCATCGCGTTCTTTTCTTCCAGGCGGCAGCCCAGCGCGTAGCCCGAATCGGTCGGGTAAACGATCACATTCCCTTTGCGCAGCAATTCAACCGCCTGACTGATCAGACGTGGCTGCGGATTTTCAGGATGAATATAGAAATATTGACTCATTGTTCCTCTCAATTCTTTTCAGGTCTGTCCTCTGTGATGTCAGCGTAAAAAATGACGTCATAAAGCAGGGTTCAGACCCGTTCAATTTCTGGCTTTTTTTCTGTGACCGGCCAGTTTTTCCACACCGGTTCCACACCTGCGGGAAGCCAAAGTTTGCGCCCCAGTTCAATCCACGAGCAGGGCTGATGGAAATCAGAACCTTGCGAAGCTAGCAGTTGATAATCGCGGGCAAAGGCCGCCAGCTGCGCGCGTTCGTTCGGCGCCTGCTGACACTGCGCGACTTCCATCGCATCACCGCCGTGCTCAGAAAAATAAGCCAGCAGGCGTTTCAGCCATTTTGCCGACAGGTCATAACGTCCCGGATGCGCGACGACGGCCTGCCCGCCAGACTGATGAATAGCTTCAATAGATTGTTCTATTGTACACCACTGTGGCGGAACGTAGCCGGTCTTGCCTTTGGCGAGGTACTTTTTGAAGACCTGCGCAATGTTATCCGCCGCACCAAATTCGACCAGATACCGGGCAAAGTGCGCGCGTGTGACTGCACCGCCCTGCGCCAGACGCAGCGCCCCTTCCCACGCCCCTTCGATGCGTGCTTTCGCCAGCCGGCGCCCCATTTCCTGCGCGCGCTGCTGGCGGAGTTCAGCCTGACTTTTCAGCAGACTTACCATCGCCGGATGTTCAGGGTCGATGCCTAATCCGACGATATGAATCTCATGGTTTTCCCACAGCGTCGAAATCTCAACGCCGTTCACCAGTTGCAGCGGAAGTTGCTGGCTGGCTATCGCCCGCGCCGCACGCGCCAGCCCTTCGGTGCTGTCGTGATCGGTGATCGCCAGAACGCCAACCCGCATTTCAACGGCGCGGACCACCAGCGCTTCGGGCGTTAAATAGCCGTCCGATGCGGTCGTGTGGCTGTGGAGATCGTAGATCCTGAATGCAGTGCCGGAAGTCTGATCGTCTGCTGAGGGTGAAGCTGTTGTTGGCGAAGTCATCGTCACGTCGGGGGTTTAACCTGTTTCTGAATGCAGCACTTATCATAACGCGTTAGCGCTGTGCACGTTAGGGATGATTTCACCCGGTTTTTACGCACGGTTACGGTGCGATAACAATCTGACCGCACTAAAGGTGTGAAATCAGACAAATTGAGGGTTGACTTTGCCTTCATGAACTAGTTTACTAGTACGCAAGTTCACGGGATGATTCAGTAATGAACGGCGTGACAAACGAATTCAGAAAGCTTAGGTTTTAAGAACGCGCAGTTCTTATAAACACGAACTTTCCCAAACTTAAAAAGAGTGTCTGATGATGAAAACTCACATGATGGCGGTTCTCAGCTGGTGGCGTACTTCCCCTTGTCGGGCGGAGTAATCACGCATAGCTGTCATCAGACGCTGCAAGATTTCCGAAGCCCGCTTAACGCGGGCTTTTTTGTGGCCGTCTGTTTGAAAACGTTCAGAAAATTTCAGGAAGCAAAATGACTATTCAAAAACCACGTTTAGAATTGCTGACCGCACAAGGATGTTACCGCGGCGATCCAACGGCCATCTTTCATCAGCTGTGCGGCGCGCGTCCGGCGACCCTGCTGCTGGAATCCTCAGAAGTCACCAGCAAGGAAAACCTGAAGAGCCTGTTGATTGTCGACAGCGCCCTGCGCATCACCGCGCTGGGTTCCCGGGTTTCCATTCAGGCACTGACCCCGAACGGTGCGTCGTTGCTGCCGCTGATTGACAGCGCGCTGCCGTCTGAAATTCGCAATGACGTTCGCCCGAATGGCCGCGAACTGACTTTCCCGGCGATCGACCAGATGCAGGATGAAGATGCCCGTCTGCGTTCCCGCTCTGTTTTCGACGCCCTGCGCAGCATTCTGACCTCGGTAGAATCTCCGGCACACGAGCGCGAAGCGATGTTCCTCGGCGGCCTGTTTGCTTATGACCTGGTTGCCGGTTTTGAAGATTTGCCGCAGTTAGCGTCCGACCAGCGTTGCCCGGATTTCTGCTTCTATCTGGCAGAAACCCTGCTGGTGCTGGATCACCAGAACCGCACCTGCCGTTTGCAGGCCAGCCTGTTTACGCCGTCCTCTGAGGAAAAACAGCGTCTGCACGAACGTCTGGAACAGCTGCAACATCAGCTGCAATTGCCGCCACATACCATCCCGCACCAGAGCGTGCCGGAAATGCAGCTGAGCGTGAACCAGACCGATGAAGTGTTTGGTGCCGTGGTTGAGAAAATGAAAGTGGCAATCCGCGCCGGTGAAATCTTCCAGGTTGTGCCGTCACGCCGTTTCTCCCTGCCATGCCCTGCTCCACTGGCGGCCTACGAAACGCTGAAAAACAACAACCCAAGCCCGTACATGTTCTTCATGCAGGACAACGATTTCACACTGTTCGGCGCATCGCCGGAAAGCGCACTGAAATATGACGCGTCTAACCGTCAGATTGAAATTTATCCGATTGCCGGTACCCGTCCGCGCGGTCGTCGTGCTGATGGTTCACTGGATTTGGATCTCGACAGCCGCATCGAACTGGAAATGCGGACCGACCATAAAGAGCTGGCCGAGCATCTGATGCTGGTGGATTTAGCGCGTAACGATCTGGCGCGTATCTGCGAACCGGGCAGCCGTTATGTCGCTGACCTGACTAAAGTTGACCGTTACTCTTTCGTGATGCATCTGGTTTCCCGCGTTATCGGCACGCTGCGTGCCGATCTGGACGTGCTGCACGCTTATCAGGCCGTCATGAATATGGGCACGCTGACCGGCGCACCAAAAGTCCGCGCCATGCAGCTTATTTCAGCGTCTGAGCAAACACGTCGTGGCAGTTACGGCGGCGCGGTGGGCTATTTCACCGCACACGGGGATCTGGATACCTGCATCGTGATCCGCTCCGCGTATGTAGAAGACGGCATTGCAACCGTTCAGGCGGGCGGCGGCGTGGTGCTCGATTCCGTACCGCAAGCCGAAGCTGACGAAACCCGTAATAAAGCCCGTGCCGTGCTGCGTGCCATCGCCACTGCCCACAATGCGAAAGAGGTATTTTAAGATGGCCGACATTTTACTCATCGATAACGTGGATTCTTTTACGTACAACCTGGTCGATCAGCTGCGTTCCAGCGGCCATAACGTGGTGATCTACCGTAATCAGATCCCGGCTGACGTGATAATCGAAAAACTCAGCCAGCTGGAAAAACCGGTGCTGGTGCTTTCTCCGGGACCGGGCACGCCGTCAGAAGCGGGCTGTATGCCGGAACTTCTGAAACGTCTGCGCGGTCAGTTACCGATTATCGGTATCTGTCTCGGACATCAGGCGATTGTGGAAACCTACGGCGGTTTCGTCGGTCAGGCAGGTGAAATCCTGCACGGTAAAGCCTCTTCTGTTACGCATGACAACGAAGCGATGTTCGCGGGCATGAATAACCCGCTGCCGGTAGCGCGTTATCACTCGCTGGTCGGCAGTCAGATCCCTGAAGGGCTGACCGTTAACGCCCGCTTCGGCGACATGGTGATGGCAGTGCGTCACGAAGAAGATCGCGTTTGCGGCTTCCAGTTCCATCCGGAATCCATTTTAACTTCACAGGGCGCTCGTCTGCTTGAGCAGACACTGGCCTGGGCTTTGGCGTAAGGAGAACTGTCATGAAAACGCAAACTATCCCCGGCATTCTCGAAAATCTCTATCAGGCTCAGGCGATGACGCAGGAAGAAAGCCAGCAGTTATTTACCGCCATCGTGAACGGTGAGCTGGAACCCGCGCAGTTAGCGGCGGCGCTGATCAGCATGAAAGTGCGCGGCGAGCAGCCCGCTGAAATCGCCGGTGCCGCAAAAGCCTTACTGGCACACGCCGAACCGTTCCCGCGCCCTGATTATCCGTTCGCGGATATCGTCGGCACCGGCGGCGACGGTACCAACAGCATCAATATTTCCACCGCCAGCGCCTTTGTGGCCGCGGCCTGTGGCGCACGCGTGGCGAAACACGGTAACCGCAGCGTGTCCAGCCGTTCAGGTTCATCGGATCTACTGGCCGCTTTCGGCATCCGTCTGGATATGCCAGCGGAAGAATCCCGCGCGGCGCTGGACGATTTGAATGTGTGCTTCCTGTTCGCACCGCAATATCACACCGGTTTCCGCCATGCGATGCCGGTGCGTAAAGCGCTGAAAACCCGCACGCTGTTCAACGTGCTCGGCCCGCTGATTAACCCGGCGCGTCCGCCGCTGGCACTGATTGGCGTGTACAGCCCGGAACTGGTGAAGCCGATAGCAGAAACCCTGCGCGCCCTCGGTTACGAGCGTGCGGCGGTGGTTCACGGTGGTGGAATGGATGAAGTGGCGATTCACTCGGCAACACAGGTTGCTGAACTGAAAGACGGCGAAATCACCACCTATGAAGTGACACCGCAGGACTTCGGGCTGGACAATTATCCGATCGAATCCCTGCTGGGCGGCGAGCCGGAAGAAAACCGTGACATTCTGGCACGCTTATTACAAGGTAAAGGTGATCCGGCCCATGAAGCTGCGGTAGCCGTGAATGTGGCGATGTTAC
Source organism: Rahnella sp. ChDrAdgB13 (assembly GCF_017655185.1). Lineage (NCBI taxonomy): Bacteria > Pseudomonadati > Pseudomonadota > Gammaproteobacteria > Enterobacterales > Yersiniaceae > Rahnella > Rahnella sp. ChDrAdgB13. The sequence continues at coordinate 59,918 of NZ_JAEMGT010000017.1, forward strand.
TGCGTCTTTTCGGTCAGGAAGATTTGAAGCAAAACGCTCAACAGGCTTTAGATGTCATGCGCAGCGGTGAACCCTACCAGCGCGTGATTGCATTGGCAGCAAGAGGATAAGTGATGCAGCAGGAAACCGTGCTCCACAAAATTGTTCGCGATAAGGAAGTTTGGGTCGCGGAACGTAAAGAACAACAACCGCTGGCCAGCTTTCAGAACGAAATAACGCAAAGCCAGCGCAGTTTTTACGACGCACTTCAGGGTGCAAGAACGGCTTTTATTCTCGAGTGCAAGCAGGCGTCGCCTTCCAAAGGAAAGATCCGCGAGAACTTTGATCCGGTAGAAATTGCCGGTGTTTACAAAAACTACGCATCGGCCATTTCCGTTCTGACGGACGAAAAATACTTCCAGGGCAGCTTTGATTTTCTGCCGCTGGTGAGCAAAACCGTCACGCAGCCGGTGTTGTGCAAAGACTTTATTATTGACCCGTATCAGATTCATCTGGCGCGCTTTTATCAGGCCGATGCCATTTTGCTGATGCTGTCCGTACTCAGCGATGAACAATACGTGCAACTCGCCGCCGTCGCGCACAGCCTGAATATGGGTGTGCTGACCGAAGCCAGTAATGAAGAAGAGCTGGAACGTGCGGTGAATCTGAAAGCGAAAGTGGTCGGTATCAATAACCGTGATCTGCGCGATTTGTCGATAGACCTCAACCGCACCCGTGAACTGGCGCCCCGCGTGCCGCACGGCGTAACGGTCATCAGCGAATCCGGCATTAATACCTACGGCCAGATCCGCGAACTCAGCCGTTTTGCTAACGGTTTCCTGATTGGCAGCGCGCTGATGTCAGAGCCCGACCTGAATACCGCCGTCAGCCGTGTGCTGCTTGGCGACAACAAAGTGTGCGGCCTGACCCGTGCGCAGGATGCGAAAGCCGCCCATGACGCCGGCGCGATTTACGGCGGGCTGATTTTTGTCGACGCCTCTCCGCGTTTCGTGACACAGCCGCAGGCGAAAGAAGTGCAAAACGGCGCACCGCTGAAATACGTCGGCGTGTTCCGCGATGCGCCACTTGCTGACGTCGCGCAAACCGCTCAGGCGCTGAATCTCACCGCCGTGCAGCTTCATGGCGATGAAGATCAGGCGTATATCGACGCCCTGCGCAGAGAGTTGCCTTCTGCGGTGCAGATCTGGAAAGCGCTGAGCGTGAAAGACACGATGCCGGCACGCAATCTGAATCACGTTGACCGTTACGTTCTCGATAACGGTAAAGGCGGAACAGGGCATCGTTTCGACTGGAGCAAACTGGCCGGACAAGACCTGAGCAATGTTCTGCTGGCCGGTGGCCTGAGCGCAGATAATTGCGTCGAGGCCGCGCAGCTCGGTTGTGCGGGTCTGGATTTCAATTCAGGCGTCGAGAGCGAACCGGGCATTAAAGATGCGGGTAAAATTACCGCCGTATTCCAGACATTGCGGGCTTATTAATTTCCCGCAGTGACGCAAAAATTGACAGACAGGATGGAATCACATGACTTTACTTAATCCCTACTTCGGCGAATTTGGCGGCCAGTACGTCCCGCAAATTCTGATGCCTGCGCTGGTGCAGCTGGAAGAAGCTTTTGTCAGCGCGCAGCGTGACCCGGCGTTTCAGGCTGAATTCATCGATTTACTGAAAAACTATGCAGGCCGTCCGACGGCGCTGACATTGTGTAAAAACCTGACCGCAGGCACTAAAACCAAGCTGTATCTCAAGCGTGAAGATCTGCTGCACGGCGGCGCGCACAAAACCAACCAGGTGCTGGGTCAGGCGTTGCTGGCAAAGCGCATGGGCAAGACCGAAATCATCGCTGAAACCGGTGCCGGTCAGCACGGTGTGGCGTCCGCTCTGGCCTGTGCCCTGCTCGGCCTGAAGTGCCGGATTTATATGGGCGCGAAAGACATTGAACGCCAGTCACCGAACGTGTTTCGTATGCGTCTGATGGGCGCTGAAGTGATCCCGGTTCACAGCGGCTCTTCCACGCTGAAAGATGCCTGTAACGAGGCATTGCGCGACTGGTCTGGCAGCTATGAAACCGCTCACTATATGCTGGGTACCGCGGCAGGTCCGCATCCTTATCCGACCATCGTGCGTGAATTCCAGCGCATGATTGGCGAAGAAACCAAAGCGCAGATGCAGGAACGCGAAGGCTGTCTGCCGGATGCGGTGATCGCCTGCGTCGGCGGTGGATCTAACGCCATCGGTATGTTTGCCGATTTCATCGATGACACCAGCGTGAAGCTGATTGGTGTTGAACCGGGTGGCCTGGGTATCGAAACCGGGCAACACGGCGCGCCGCTCAAACATGGTCACGTCGGTATCTATTTCGGGATGAAAGCCCCGATGATGCAAACCTCAGAAGGCCAGATTGAAGAATCTTATTCGATTTCTGCCGGTCTGGATTTCCCGTCTGTCGGGCCGCAGCATGCTTTCCTGAACAGCATCGGCCGCGCGGAATATGTATCGATTACCGATGACGAAGCACTGGACGCCTTTAAAGAATTGTCCCGCCATGAAGGGATTATTCCGGCACTGGAATCTTCACACGCGCTGGCTTACGCGCTGAAACTTATCAAGGAAACGCCAGAGAAAGAACAAATTCTGGTGGTGAATCTTTCTGGCCGCGGCGACAAAGATATTTTCACCGTACATGACATCCTGACTGCCCGGGGAGAAATTTAATGGAACGTTATCAGCAATTATTTAAGCGTCTGGAAAGCAAAAAAGAAGGTGCCTTTGTTCCCTTCGTGACGCTGGGTGATCCGGGCGTTGAGCTGTCCCTGTCCATCATCGATACGCTGATTGAAGCCGGTGCCGACGCGCTGGAGCTGGGCATTCCGTTCTCTGATCCGCTGGCAGACGGCCCGACGATTCAGAACGCCAACCTGCGCGCGTTTGCCGCCGGGGTGACGCCAACACAATGCTTCAATATGCTGGCGCGCATTCGCGAAAAACATCCGGATATCCCGATCGGCCTGCTGATGTACGCCAACCTGGTGTTCCATAACGGCATCGAAACTTTCTACCAGCGTTGCGCTGACGTGGGCGTGGACTCCGTGCTGGTCGCCGACGTGCCGTTTGAAGAATCGGCCCCGTTCCGCGCGGCGGCGCTGCGTCACGGCATCGCGCCGATCTTCATCTGCCCGCCGAATGCGTCAGACGATCTGCTGCGCGAGATTTCCTCTCATGGCCGCGGCTACACCTATTTGCTGTCACGCGCCGGTGTGACCGGGACGGAAAAACGCGCCCTGACGCCGCTGAATCATCTGGTGGATAAACTGCGTGAATATAACGCAGCGCCGCCTTTGCAAGGCTTCGGAATTTCTGAGCCTTCACAGGTGAAAGAAACGCTGGCCGCCGGTGCGGCGGGGGCTATTTCCGGTTCCGCGACGGTACGCATCATAGAGAATAATCAGCATCAGCCTTCAGAAATGCTGGCTCAGCTTTCCCGTTTCGTCAGTGAAATGAAAGCCGCCACCCGCGCGTAAACGCGTGCGCTTCTGCAAACAGAACCTTATTCAATGCCTGACTAAGGTTCTGTTTCTTTTAAATTCTTACGTTTTTTTTCTCCATTCGATTTGTATAAAGCCCGCCAATAATCCAAACTAAAATCACTCGGCAAATCAATAACAATACGGGTGCTCGAAGTATTGTTTGCCTGAGTCTGAATCGGGTGACTTTTGGTTTTATAACAAAGCATGGAGAGTTATTTATGAAGCTATTCAAGACATTGTCTGCTTTCTGCATGGCCGCAGTGGTCGTCATGGCCGTGGCCGCCTGCGCACCGACAAAAAAATCTGAAGGCACGGGTGGTTACATCGATGACACCGTAGTCACCACGAAAGTCAAATCCGCCCTGCTGGCCGATAAGACCATCAAATCACGGGAAATCAGCGTTGAGACCTTCAAAGGCCGCGTTCAGTTGAGTGGTTTCGTGACGTCAACGGCAGATGCAAACCGTGCGGTAGAAGTCACGCGTGGCGTGGCGGGTGTACGCTCCATCGAGAACGATATGCGACTGAAATAATCAGAGATCTTTCTGATGAAATACGAAGAGGCGCCAAAGCGCCTCTTTTTTTTGCAACGTAACAGGCAATATCAGAAACGATAGCCGACGCCAAACATAAAGACCCATGGATCAATCCGGGTGTTGATGTTTTGCTGCTCGCCGCCTGCTTTGAATTTAACTTCGGTATCGATATCCATCCACCAGACCGACATGTTGATCAGCCAGTTATCATCGAGATTGTAATCCAGGCCCGCCTGCGTGGCCACGCCCCAGGAGTCTTTTACGCTCAGATCAGAAAGCCCGGCATCGCGCCCGGTCTGGTTGAAATTCGTATCGTAGAAGGTGGTGTAGTTGATACCCAAACCGAGGTACGGACGCAGTTTGTCGCGCTTATCCCCAAAGTAGTATTGCGCCATCAATGACGGCGGCAACTGTTTCACTTCAGCAATTGTTCCGGTGCTTTTCAGACCGATTTTATGCTGGAATGGCGTCGCGGCCAGCAGTTCCATCCCGATGTTGTCGGTAAACATATAGCCGAGCGTCAAACCCATCTGCGTGTTGTTATTGATGTTAAAAGAACCCAGCCCCAGGACGTTGTCTGAACCTTCGGTTGGACGAACGGTTGCTGTCCCTACACGAACAATCACATCCCCTGCTTCATGTGCGCTCGCGATTGCCGGAAATGCCGCTGCTGCCACTAATGCCCAATATGCTGCTTTCATTGTCCCTTCCCTTTGTGTGGTTTATTTATTGGCCGCGCGAATGATACCTACTCTTTGGTACGGTTTGATCAAAGCGGGATCACATCTTTAAAACAATTTTTCATAAATTGCATCTTTCTCAATCCGATCTAAATCTCTAAAAACAAAGGAATTGATCTGCATCAAAAACGAGGGGATTTTGCTGTTTCATTAAAGCCCAAAAATTTCAGTTGCTAAAAAAAATGCCGCTGCGTAATTTGCCTGAACCCTGTTGGTTTTGGTTTGGTGCCGTAAGGAGTCGGTAGCTTCCCAAGATGAGCGAAATTAATAATCCTTGTATGACCTGTGGCGCGTGCTGCGCCTATTTCCGTGTTTCATTTTATTGGGCTGAATCTGAAGAAGCTGGCGGCGTTGTTCCGCAGGCACTGACAGAACAAGTCACGCCTTTTTTGAGCTGCATGAAAGGCACCAACAGCAAGTCGCCTCGCTGTGTGGCTCTGGAAGGGGAAGTGGGACAATCGGTTTCCTGTTCTGTTTACCTTAACCGCCCGACACCCTGCCGCGAGTTTGATCAGTCGGGGCTGAACGGTGTCGCCAATACGGCCTGCGATCGCGCACGTGCGCGTTACGGCCTGCCGCCGCTGGATGTGGATTTACCGATGATTGATGTCGGGGCTTTCACGCCAGAGCTGGCAGAGGTTCATCAGGCTGACTGACAGGAAGTCAGCGCAAAAGTATCGGCGGGGGCCTATTACAGGTTACAATCCCCGCCTTGTTATTTTTAGCTTGTGCCAAGGAGCGTCCATGTCTATCACGGCCAGTACATTGTACCGTGACAGTTATAATTTTTTGCGTAATCAGCTGAGTAGCGTTTTCGCGCTTTCCCTGCTGGCCGCATTAATTACCGTCATATTGAGCTGGATTTTAAGCCCGTCAGCCGATCAGCTTGATGCTATCGGGCAACTTATGAACAACATGGCGGGCATGAGCGTCGCCGATATGATGGGTTTCATTGAGCAACAGGTCACGCCGGAACAGCAAAGCGCCATTTTCCGCTACAGCATTGCGGCGCTGTTCTCGACGCTGGCCGGAAATGTGATTCTGGTTGGCGGGATCCTGACGCTGATCCAGCTGGTTTCACAGGGCGTGCGCGCCAGCGTAACCCAGGTGGTGACCGCTTCTTTGCCGGTGTTGCCGCGCTTAATTCTTTTGCTGTTCGTCTTCAGCGTGATGTTCCGTCTCGGTCTGGCGCTGCTTTTCGTGCCTGCGTTTCTGATTGCCATTGCCTGGTCAATGTCGCCAATCATCGCCTGTAAAGAGCAGGTCGGGATGTTTAAAGCCATGCGTCTGAGCACCCGTCTGGCCTTCAGCCATGTGCGCCTGGTTGCGCCGGGTGTTTTGATGTGGATTCTGGCGCAGGTGGTTCTGATGCTTTTCGTCGGCGCGTTAAGTGCGTTGAATCCGATGATAAGCGCGGTGATTTTCGGCGCACTCAGCAATGTCATCACGGCATTTATCCTGATTTATCTGTTCCGTCTTTACATGAAATTACATGTTTAATAGTGACATAACTTTTTCAGGGGCGCTCCGGCGCCCTTTTCTTTTGTCCGGTAAATGATTCCGGTATAGTCATCCCATACATAAAACATGGAATGAAGTATGAAGCAGCTCCTCGATTTTCTTCCCCTGATTGTCTTTTTTGTGGTTTATAAGCTTTACGACATTTTTGTCGCATCAGGCGCGTTGATCGCTGCCACTGCGCTGGCGTTAGTCATCACCTGGGTGATGTATCGCAAAATTGAGAAAATGACGTTAATCACCTTCGCCATGGTGGCTGTTTTTGGCACCCTGACGCTGGTCTTCCATAATGATGAATTCATTAAATGGAAAGTCACCGTCATTTACGTTCTGTTCTCCGGCGCTTTACTGATAAGCCAGCTGGTTCTGAAAAAGCCTCTGATTCAGCGCATGTTGGGCAAAGAGCTGACGCTTCCCGACCACGTCTGGAATAAGCTGAATGTCAGCTGGGCGATTTTCTTCCTGCTGTGCGGTCTGGCAAATATCTACGTGGCTTTCTGGCTGCCACAGAATGTCTGGGTTAACTTCAAAGTGTTCGGACTTACCGTTCTGACGCTGGTCTTCACGCTACTCAGCGGCATCTATATTTACCGGCATATGCCGGATGATGAAAAAAAATAAGCATTCTTCTGCACGGGCCTTCTTTTGAAGGCCTTCGTTGTTTTGAATAAAACATTGATCACTGTGAAGCAATCAAACATGAACGAAAAACAGAGTTTACCCAATGGTGAAATGGTATTGCGTACGCTGGCCATGCCGGCGGACACCAATGCAAACGGCGATATCTTTGGCGGATGGCTGATGTCACAGATGGACATGGGCGGCGCGATCCAGGCGAAGGAAATCGCTAAAGGCCGCGTAGTGACCGTTCGTGTGGACGGCATGACGTTCCTCAAGCCGGTCGCTGTGGGTGATGTGGTGTGTTGTTATGCACGCTGTATTCGTACCGGCAACAGCTCGATCACCATCAACGTTGAAGTGTGGGTGAAGAAGGTCTCCTCTGAGCCTATCGGACAGCGCTACAGGGCCACTGAAGCAGTGTTCACGTACGTTGCGGTGGATGAATCTGGAAAATCGCGCCAGTTGCCTGACGGACGCAGCAATTTCAGTGTTGATTCTGGTGGTGTTTCTCAGGATTAAACAGAACGCGGCAGTATGAAAGACAAAGGTCGCCCTGAAGGCGACCTTTTTATGGAGCAAGGGGCACGATGCCGCTTTATTCGACGGTGGTGCCGCCTTTGATTTTGAACACCAGGTTAACCACTAAGTTGCTGGCGGCCTTCGGTTCGTAACGCCATTTCCCCATTGCCTGTTTCACTTCACGCTCAAACATGTTGCGCGGCTCTGCGGAAAGTACGCGGATATTTTGTACGCGGCCATCACCGTCGACATCAAACTGCACACGGACACGTCCTTCGATACGCAGCGCCAGCGCACGCGCCGGATACATCGGTTCACCACGTTGCAGCGGTCGCGGCCCGGTGTTGCTCTGGGCATTGGTGGACGCAGGTGGCTGGCTCACTGGCTTCGTGACCGGCTGATTGCTGGTGACGGGCGCGGTTTGTACCGTTTGCGTTGGTTTTTCCACCGGACGTTCAACCGGTTTCACTTTTGGCTTCACGACTGGTTTTTTCACCGGCTTAGGTTTAGGCTTCGGCGGTTCCGGGATCACAACCGCTTCCGGCGGCGGCGGAGGCTCTGGCACCACTTCCGGTTCAGGCTCAGGTTCCGGCGGTGCTGGCTCAGGCTGTGGCGGCGGCGGAGGTGGCGCAAAGTCAGCCGGGTTGACCATCGTCACACTCATGACTTTTTGTTCCTGCGTCGGCAACTTGATTGACTCACCGACTGCCATGTACAAAACACCCGCAATAACAGCAATGTGCAAAGTGACAGAAAGAACGGCAGGCAATGTAACCTTGCGGATAAATCTAAACTTTTTTAGCGGCATAATGATTCATTTTCCCCGTGAAGCCGCAAGTTTAAATGTAAATAGCAATCATATTCAACACCGAGATGGCAACTATTCTCAAATAACCTTTGCTTTGATCCCACGCAAAGCACTTTCCCCGGGCTTCAGGTTTAGCTATGTTAATTCTGCAAAATGATCTGACTGCCGATGGCGGCCTGAAATTGCTCAATAAAAACCCATTAAAGGTGACTCATGCTTTACGTTATTTATTCTGAAGACGTTTCCGACTCACTGGAAAAACGCACACTTGCGCGCCCGGCGCACATCGAACGTCTGAAAAAATTGCAGGAACAAGGCCGCGTCCTGATTGGCGGCCCGACACCGGCCATCGACAGCGAAGACCCGGGCGCTGCGGGAATGACCGGTTCCCTGCTGGTCGTCGAATTTGAAACTCTTGAAGCCGCCAAAGTGTGGGCTGACGCTGATCCGTATGTCGCCGCAGGTGTTTATAAAGCGGTGACGGTGAAACCGTTCAAACGCGTATTCTGATTTCCGACGGGCAGTCTCATGCTGCCCGCCTTTTGCTTATCTGCACTTCATCTCTGCCTCGGCCCTTGTTTTAAGCAACTTTACTTTTGCTTACAGCAATTGATTGTCTAAATATCCGGTTACCTGAACATTCACTGCATCACTTATTAATAAATACCGCGCGGAGAGCCCGATATGCAATGTCCTGTATGCAAAGAAAGTCAGCTGGTTATGTCAGAACGTCAGGGTATAGAAATCGACTATTGCCCGGATTGCCGTGGCGTCTGGCTTGACCGGGGAGAGCTGGATAAAATCATCGAGAAATCCGCCGTGATCCAGCAGACGGAACGTCCTTCCGCACCACGCTATGCAGAAGCCGCACGCCGCGACGATCACCGTCATCACAGCGGGCATGACAATCGCGACCATTATTCCTCACAAAAACCGTATAAAAAGAAGAGTTTTCTTTCAGAGCTTTTCGACTGAATAACGGGAAGCGCGCGCCGTAGCAGAAACGCTCTGGCGCCATTTCTCCAAAGCCGTCACATTGCTTTCATCCGTTGTGTGTTAGGATGACTACCCCTGCCCACGAGGTAAGCACTATGTCATTCTTCGACGGATTGAAGTTTCTAACCAGTACGACCACGAAGGTCACCTGCCCGGAATGCGGTTACGTTTCTGAACAGATGAGCGCAAAAGTGCGCAAAAACTCCACGCTGGTTTGTAAAAAATGTGGCGCGCTGTTTCAGCCTAAATCCCGCTAATCACGCATTCCATTCGTAGTTCACGGCATACAATGACAAACGCTGATGTTGCTGATGATGAATCTGACGAATTCGGTAGATGTGACGATAGCGTCTCGACTGACCTTCCAGCCAGCGGCTTCTCCGGCGCTGAGTCTGGCGTAACATGCGCCAGCGGCCGACTTCATTTTTACTGCGTTTCATTCACCTGTGTCCCGTGATGACCGTTATTAACGGAAGCGTTTCTTAGCCGGAAAATTTCTCATCGTAAAAAACTGCGGGGACATTATAGGCCGATGACGTTGTGATCCAAGTCTTGTTTTTCCCTTATTCAGCGTTATCAGCTAACCTTGATGTCAGGACAGTGAAACTTTTATTAATCGGATACATATTTAAGAGGTAGCTGATTGATTGGTGGGATAAAGTTGGTTAAAAGTCCCCCTCTTTCCCGTACACTCACTTCGACAGCTTGCGAACAGGATTTTTCGCCTTTATGACAACATTTTATACGGTAATCAGCGGACTTCTGGTTTTCGGTTACTGGTTACTGATTGCCGGCGTGACCTTGCGTATTTTGATGAAACGCCGCGCGGTGCCTTCCGCCATGGCGTGGCTGCTGATTATTTACATCATTCCGCTGGTCGGTATTATTGCCTATCTCTCATTCGGTGAACTGCATTTAGGTAAACGCCGCGCCGAGCGCGCAAAAGCCATGTGGCCTTCAACGGCGCGGTGGCTGAACGATCTCAAAGACTGCAAACGTATTTTTGCCACTGAAAACAGCGAAATCGCCGCGTCGCTTTTCCAGCTCTGCGAACGCCGCCAGGGCATTGCGGGCGTCAAAGGCAATCAGTTGCAATTGCTGACCACCAGTGACGACGTGCTCAAAGCCATGATGCGCGATATCGGGCTGGCACGCAGTAATATCGAGATGGTGTTTTACATCTGGCAGCCCGGCGGGCTGGTAGATCAGGTTGCAGAATCGCTGATGGCCGCATCCCGTCGCGGTATCCACTGTCGTCTGATGCTGGATTCCGCAGGCAGCGTGGCGTTCTTCCGCAGCCCTTATCCGGCCATGATGCGCAATGCCGGTATTGAAGTTGTGGAAGCGTTGCAGGTGAACCTTTTCCGCGTGTTCCTGCGCCGTATGGACTTACGTCAGCACCGTAAAGTCGTGCTCATCGACAACTATGTTGCTTATACCGGCAGCATGAATATGGTCGATCCGCGTTTCTTTAAACAAAATGCCGGCGTGGGTCAGTGGGTTGACCTGATGGCGCGTATGGAAGGCCCGGTCGCCACTACAATGGGTATTGTGTATTCCTGCGACTGGGAAATTGAGACCGGGAAACGTATTCTGCCGCCGGAACCTGACCTGAATCAGATGCCGTTCGAGCAGGAAAGCGGCCATACCATTCAGGTGATCGCCTCCGGGCCGGGCTTCCCGGAAGATATGATCCACCAGGCATTGCTGACCGCTACCTATTCTGCCCGCGAGCAGCTGGTGATGACCACGCCGTATCTGGTGCCAAGCGATGACCTGCTGCATGCCATCTGCACGGCGGCACAGCGTGGAGTCGATGTCAGTATCATTCTGCCAATGAAAAATGATTCGATGATGGTGGACTGGGCGAGCAAAGCTTTCTTTGGCGAGTTGCTGGAGGCTGGCGTAAAAATCTATCAGTTTGAAGATGGCCTGCTGCATACCAAAAGCATTCTGGTCGACGGTCAGCTCAGTCTGGTCGGCACCGTGAATCTCGATATGCGCAGCCTGTGGCTGAATTTTGAGATAACACTGGTCATTGATGACGCCGGATTCGGTGACGACCTGGGCCGTGTGCAGGAAGATTACATTGCCCGCTCTCATCTGCTGGATGTTGAAGCCTGGCTTAAGCGCCCGTTCTGGCATCGCATCGTCGAACGTTTGTTCTACTTTTTCAGTCCGCTGCTGTAAAAGCCGCGTCGGGCGTGATGTAATACACGCAGTACCGGCTTGCATAAGCCTGAACACATTCATCTGTAAACGAGAATTAATATGGACCTGAATAATCGCCTGACCGAAGACGAAACGCTTGAACAAGCCTATGACATCTTTCTGGAGCTGGCCGGAGACAACCTGGATCCTGCAGATATCCTGATCTTCAATCTGCAATTTGAAGAACGCGGCGGCGCTGAATTATATGATCCGGCGGAAGACTGGGTTGAGCATGTTGATTTCGACTTAAACCCGGATTTCTTCGCTGAAGTCGTCATCGGTCTGGCCGATGCGGAAGACCAGCCGATTAATGATATTTTCGCACGTGTATTATTGTGCCGTGAGAAAGATCACAAGCTGTGTCACATCCTCTGGAAAGAATAATCTCACCCGTCATCCTTTAAGCTGTCCCTGCGCTGGCTGCCTTCATTCACCCCGGTCACATACTTGTGTATGCTGCCGGGGATTTATTCAGTTGCCGCCTTGATACAGCTCGAATGATTTAGGGTTAGTTGAATGTTGAAAAAGAAAAACCTGCCAATGGCAGGTTTTTTTATGCTTCAGGTTTACCGCACGTTAATCAGAGCGGATCAACTTTCAGGCAGGAAACCGCATGGCGGAAACTCCCTTCCAGCAACGGGCGGGTTATCGCACATTCCGGCCCGGCAATCGGGCAGCGCGTACGGAACACGCAACCTGATGGCGGGTTGATCGGCGAAGGTAACTCCCCTTCAAGCAGCTGAATGGTTTTGTTGCGCTCTTTGTCCGGGTCCGGAACCGGCACCGCAGACATCAGCGCGCGAGTATACGGATGCTGAGGATTGTTATACACCTCGTCATACGTACCCAGCTCAACCGCGTGGCCCAGATACATCACCAGAACACGGTCAGAAATGTGTTTAACCACCGCCAGATCGTGCGCGATGAAAATCAGTGACAGGCCCATTTCACGCTGCAATTGCTGCAACAGGTTGACGACCTGTGCCTGAATAGAAACGTCCAGCGCTGAAACCGGTTCGTCACAGATAATCAGTTTTGGCTCAAGGATCAGCGCGCGGGCAATACCGATACGCTGGCACTGGCCGCCCGAAAATTCGTGAGGGTAACGGTTGATCAGGTTAGGCAACAGCCCGACCTTCAGCATCATCGCCTTCACTTTTTCTTTCACCTCGGAACGAGGCATTTTCGGGTTATAGGTTTTCAGCGGCTCAGCGATGATTTCGCCGATAGTCATACGCGGATTCAGGGACGCCAGCGGATCCTGGAAAATCATCTGGATATCGCTGCGCGTGTGACGCCATTCGCTGTCAGACATGTTCAGCAGATCTTTGCCCAACCAGGCCACCCGCCCGTCTGTGGCTTTAACCAGGCCAATCAGTGCGCGGGCAAACGTCGATTTGCCGCAACCCGATTCGCCTACCACGCCCAGCGTTTCGCCTTCGTAAAGACGCAGCGTCACGCCGTCTACTGCTTTCAGCGTTTTGGACGGTTGCCAGAACCATTGTTTGCCGTCTTTGATGTCGAAATGGACTTTAAGATCCGCCACTTCGAGCAGAACTTTTTTCTCGGGCGCGAACGAATTCATAGCCGCACTGTTCATTACTGTGTTGTCTGTCATATCAGTTCCTCCAGCGGCTTGTAGCAGGCACGTAAGCGACCATCACCGAAACGCTCAAGCGGCGGTGCAGAGGCACAAATATCCATGGCATGCGGGCAACGTGGCTGGAACGGGCAGCCTTTTGGCAGACGCAGCAGGTTTGGCGGATTTCCCGGAATGGTCAGCATCGCACCCCCCTCGGCATCCAGACGCGGAACTGCATTGAGCAGGCCGATGGAATACGGATGGCAAGGCTCGTAGAAGACATCGCGTGCGCGGCCATATTCCATGGTACGACCGGCGTACATCACCAGCACTTTGTCGCAAATACCGGCGACCACACCCAGATCATGGGTAATCATGATAATGGCAGTATTAAACTCAGCTTTCAGCTCATTGAGTAACGTCATGATCTGCGCCTGAACGGTCACATCCAGTGCCGTGGTTGGCTCATCGGCAATCAGCAATTTCGGACGACACAGCAAGGCCATCGCAATCATCACGCGCTGGCGCATGCCACCGGAGAATTCATGCGGGTACATTTTCATGCGCTTGCGGGCTTCCGGCATTTTTACAGCGTCCAGCATGCGCACGGACTCTTCAAACGCTTCACGCTTGCTAAGTTTTTTATGCAGGATCAGGACTTCCATCAGCTGTTCCCCAACGCGCATGTACGGGTTGAGGGACGTCATCGGATCCTGGAAAATCATCGAAATCTGTTCTGCACGCAGCTTGTTCAACTGGTTTTGTGGCAGGTTCAGGATCTCTCGACCGTTGAATTTCGCCGTCCCGCCGATGCGGCCGTTGCTGGCCAGCAACCCCATCAGGGCGAAGGCAGTCTGGGATTTACCGGAACCAGATTCCCCGACAATACCGAGTGTTTCACCAGCACGCAGATCGAAGTTAAGGTCGTTAACGGCGGTAACATCACCGTCCGGTGTCGCGAAGGTCACGCGCAGGTCTTTGACATCTAAAAGAATCGGCGACGCTGTGCCCTCAGTTGCGGCAGGTGCTGCAAATGTGGAATGTTCAATTGTGCTCATGGTCGCACTCCTTAACGATCTTTCGGGTCGAGGGCATCACGCAGGCCATCGCCGATAAAATTGAAACAGAACAGAGTGACAACCAGGAAACCTGCCGGGAACAGCAGCAACCAAGGTGAAACTTCCATCGAGTTGGCGCCGTCGCTCAGCAACGCGCCCCAGCTGCTCAGTGGCTCCTGCGTACCCAAACCTAAGAAGCTCAGGAAGGATTCGAACAGGATCATGCTTGGAACCAGCAGTGACGCATACACCACCACGACACCCAGCACGTTAGGGACGATGTGACGCAAAACGATATTGCGCGTGTTCACACCACTCACCAGCGCAGCTTCGATGAATTCTTTGCGTTTCAGGCTGAGGGTCTGACCGCGAACAATACGCGCCATGTCCAGCCAGGACACCATCCCGATTGCCACGAAGATCAACAGGATATTCTGCCCGAAGAACGTTACCAGCAGGATAACGAAGAACATGAACGGGAAGGAGTTAAGGATTTCCAGCAGGCGCATCATGGCGGAGTCGATTTTACCGCCCAGATAGCCGGACAAAGATCCGTACAGCGTACCGAGGATCACCGCCACCAGGGCCGCAGCCACACCGACCATCAAGGAAATGCGCCCGCCGATAGCCACACGCACCAGCAAATCACGGCCAGAAGAATCGGTGCCGAAATAGTGATGAGAGGCGAAATCAGGCGCGCCAGACATCATGTTCCAGTCAGTATCGTCGTAGGCAAACTGTGACAACATCGGCGCAAACGTAACGAAAAGTGCGATAAAGGCCAACACAATCAGGCTGGTGACCGCAGCGCGGTTATGCATAAACCGGCGTCGCGCGTCCTGCCACAAACTGCGGCCTTCAACTTCCAGCTTTTCGCTGAAGTTTTCGACGACGTCGCTATTTTTTTTACTTAAGATCATTGACGTACTCCGGCATTAATAACGGATTTTCGGGTCGATGACGGCGTACAGCACGTCGACGATTGCATTGAACAGAATGGTCAATGCGCCCACCAAAATGGTC
Organism: Rahnella sp. ChDrAdgB13; assembly: GCF_017655185.1. Classification (NCBI taxonomy): domain Bacteria; kingdom Pseudomonadati; phylum Pseudomonadota; class Gammaproteobacteria; order Enterobacterales; family Yersiniaceae; genus Rahnella; species Rahnella sp. ChDrAdgB13. Next base: position 75,054 of record NZ_JAEMGT010000017.1, read on the forward strand.
AGGCTGAGAACCAGCGAGTAGTCACGGTTTAATGCTCCGTTAACAAACAGCTGGCCGATGCCCGGCAATCCGAAAATGCTCTCGATAACCATAGAACCGGTGATGATCCCAACAAAAGCTGGCCCCATATAGGACAGTACCGGCAGCAGCGCGGGCTTCAGTGCGTGACGCAGAATAATGCGACGCAGCGGTAAACCTTTGGCGCGAGCCGTACGGATGAAGTTGGAGTGCAGAATTTCAATCATAGAACCGCGGGTGATACGCGCGATACTGGCAATATACGCCAGTGAGAGTGCGACCATCGGCAGGATCATGTATTTCGCTCCGCCGCCATTCCAGCCCCCGCCCGGCAGCCATTTCAGGGTAATCGCAAATATCAGCACCAGTAACGGCGCAACCACGAAACTGGGAATAACTACCCCGGTCATCGCCACGCCCATCACGGTATAATCCCATTTCGTGTTTTGATTCAGCGCAGCAACAACACCCGCCGACACACCAAAGAAAATCGCCATGATAAATGCCGCCAGCCCGAGTTTCGCTGAAACCGGGAACGAGGCCGCAACCAGATCATTAACGGTGTAATCCTTGTATTTGAACGACGGGCCGAAATCACCTTTCGCCAGCTGTTCTAAGTAGTGGAAATACTGCTTATACATCGGGTCATTGAGGTGATATTTCGCCTCAATGTTCGCCATCACTTCTGGCGGAAGATTACGCTCACCCGTAAAAGGGCTGCCCGGTGCGAGACGCATCATAAAAAACGAAATGGTGATCAGAATGAATAGCGTCGGAATCGCTTCCAGACAGCGGCGTAAAATAAACTTTAACATTGCCCGTACCTGTTTCTAAGCCTGTCACTACAGCTTGATAGTTTATGGCTTGATCACGACGGCCATCGGGTGATTACCGTCATGGTGGCTCTTTGCTTCAGCACGAAAATTTCGCGCTAAAAACTTTACCTTCATCAAAATACAACGAGCAGGGCAGCTCGGGGATGCCCTGCTCTGCACTATTTAATTAGTGTTTGATGATGTACAGATCTTTCACGTAGACGTTGTCTTGTGGATCTTTACCGGTGTAACCACCGACGTAAGGTTTCACCAGACGGGCGTTCACGTAGTAATAAACAGGCACGATAGCAGAGTCTTTATCCAGCTGAGCTTCCGCTTTCTGATACAGCGCAGCGCGTTCTTCGTCAGTTTTCACATTCAGAGTATCAGCGATGTCTTTATCAAACGCCGGGCTCTTATAGTGCGCAGTGTTGTTGCTGCTGTCAGACAACATGGTGTTCAGGAAGGAAGAAGGTTCGTTGTAATCAGAGCACCAGCCTGCACGTGCAACGTCGAAGTTGCCCTGATGGCGGCTGTCGAGGAAGGTTTTCCATTCCTGGTTGACCAGTTTAACGTCAACGCCCAGGTTTTTCTTCCAGATAGCGGCAGCAGCGATAGCCAGTTTTTTGTGCAGATCAGAGGTGTTGTACAGCAGATCAAACGTCAGAGGCTTAGCGGAAGTGTAACCTGCTTCGGCCAGCAGTTTTTTCGCCTGCTCGTTACGTTGTTCCTGCGTTTCTTTGAACCAGGCCGGAGGCGTCAGTTTTGCGCCATCGGTGTAAGGCGGTGTGTAGCCGTACGCTGGCAGATCGCCCTGCGCTTTCACTTTGTTCACGATGATGTCGCGATCCAGACCCAGTTTCAAAGCTTCACGAACGCGGGAATCGGTGAATGGCGCTTTCTGGTTGTTGATTTCGTAGTAGTAAGTACACAGATACGGGTCAACATGAACCTCAGCCGGGATTTCTTTTTTCAGTTTCTGGAACAGTTCGATCGGCATGTTGTTGTAAGTCATGTCGATTTCGCCGCTGCGGTAGCGGTTTACGTCTGTCACTTCAGAAGAGATTGGCAGGTAAGTCACCTGGTTGATCACAGTTTTCGCGTTGTCCCAGTAAGTCGGGCTACGTTCCAGAACGATACGTTCGTTGACGGTCCAGGCTTTCAGGGTGTACGCGCCGTTGCTCACATAATTTTCAGGCTGAGTCCATTTGTCGCCAAATTTCTCAACCACTTTTTTGTTTACCGGCTTCATCGCGGTGTGAGACAGCATTTTTACGAAATACGGAACAGGTTCGGTCAGTGTCACTTGCAGGGTATGGTCATCAATCGCCTTCACACCCAAGGTATCAGGGCTTTTTTTGCCGCTGATGATGTCATCGATGTTTTCGATGTGACCGTATTGCAGATAGCTCTCATATGGAGAAGCGGTTTTCGGGTCAGCCAGGCGCTGCCAGCTGTAAACGAAATCTTCTGCAGTGACAGGATCGCCATTTGACCATTTAGCTTCCGGACGCAGGTGGAAGGTCCAGACTTTAAAATCTTTGTTATCCCAGCTGGTTGCTACGCCGGGGATTACGCTGCCGTCTTTGCTGTCGGTATTAACTAGGCCTTCAAGCAGGTCACGGATTACGTTTGATTCCGGCACGCCTTCAACTTTATGCGGGTCAAGTGACTGAACTTCAGAACCGTTATTACGCACCAGTTCTTGTTTAGCCGCCAGAGTTACGCCGGCAGGCACATTGGCCGCAACTGCGTTATTGATAGAAATTGTTCCCACCGCAGCCATGATGCATGCAGCCAGCAGATTTTTTTTTGTGATGTTGGTCATTTTTATTTAACTCCAATTTTTATTATGAACTTGCACGCCCGGGTGCAAGATAAACCCTTGCTGGGTCAATGGGTTTCAAAAGCAGGAACGAATTGCTCGAGAAAGGCCCCCCATGTAGTACCACCCGCAGATGGCTGTCCCCTATTACTGCATGTTGCTACATCTCAGGTTTGATGAAACGTCAGGCTGTATTCGCCGTGCGGTTTCCGGGATCGTTAAGGATGATCCCACTCCATTTGATAACCCCGTACGTAACTTCACAATGTTCAGTCGCACACCAGGCAATCACATTCTGTTATTTCTGTACTTCACCCGATTATTTTCTTTTAACCCGGATTAAGGCGATAGAAAATCCGTCGCAGTTAAGCGCTGTCATTCATTTTAATCAGAAGAAGTACTGAAGATTTGTTTTGTTGAATCGGGAGAGTCAACGCAAGGTTGTTAATTGTCGTCATCTCAATGCCTGACTTTCTTTTCACGGAAAGCGAGCGAGGATAATTTTGTGATACGCATGATGACACGACACTCTCCAAAACAAATGAAATTGCTTCAATCTCTCTACGCCTGGCAAGATTCATTCTCACTCAGAGCATGACTCTAAACAAAATTCCATTTTTGAAGACGATTTGAAAATTATCAGAAGCCTGATACGGGCGCCAATAAATTTTGCAAATTTGTTACGTAATTCTCTTTTATGCGTTAAGCGTGCCGGAAGGACACCCGCGACCTCACATCAGAAATAGCACTTAACCCATTGTTATATGTTGAGTTAATACGGTATTTCTCACACTTTTTTGTAAAGACGGTTGTTCAGGAATTGCTCTGACACAATCAGTTAACAATCGGATGATTTCAAGGATAAAGCGCTGTTAACTGCTGTGTTAACACTAATAACATCTCGGTACGGCCTGCACAAGCCTTACAGAATGATGTGGGTAAATTAACGGCAATACGGGCAATAAATAACGGTATTTAGCGAAGAATTAGCTAAGTTTATTAGAATAAATGGAGACTTGGATTAAAAAGGAAGGTGAAATGTAGATTTACGCCACATTAGGGTGCAAATGCTCTCAATTAAGTCATTAGCTGCACTATAATAATGCACAGGATTATAAGAAGGAGTAATAATTCTCACGGATAAGGTTAATGTATCCGCGAGAATTTGCAGGCTAAGAATCAGAGCAAACCGGGGAAAATAGCTTTAATACCGGTGACGATAAACTCAATACCGAGTGACATCAGTAAAAGACCCATGATACGGGTAATGACGTTGATGCCGGTTTGCCCTAACAGGCGGACTAATAAAGGTGCCGCACGGAACAGCAGCCAGCAACAGAATGCAAAGAAGATGATTGCAACGGTCAACCCCAGCAGATTCTGCCAGCCGTTGTACCGTGAACTCCAGACAATCGTCGAGCTTATCGCACCCGGTCCGGCCATCAGCGGCAAGGCCAGCGGAACCACGCCTACATTTTCACGGATTGCCGTTTCTGATTTCTCCTGCTTGTTCTGCTTATCTTCACCCAGCTTTCCGCTGATCATCGACATCGCTATCGTCACCACCAGGATCCCGCCGGCAATACGGAACGAATCAATGGAAATCCCGAACAGGTGCAAAATCGCGTCGCCAAGGAAAAGCGCCGTCGACAAAATAATGGCCACTGACAGGTTGGCTGTCATGTTGGTCTTATTACGTCCCGCCGCTGCCTGATAGCTGGTCATGCTGATAAAGACCGGCAAGATCCCTACCGGGTTGACCAGTGCAAACAGGCCGACGAAAAATTTGATATACCCTGAAAAATCTAATAAAGATTGGCTCACGCAGAACTCCGCACAAATATGCCAGCAGAAGAAGGTTTTGATGGGCGCTAATGTACTGGAATCCCCGTAAAGGCGCCACGCCGTTTCATAGTTTTTATCACCAGATTTAGAAATAAAGGCAGTGAATAAGGCTTTTGTTAAAAATGAGTTTTTTTATTGATAACTTTAGCTACTAAACTGTATTATCCATGGGTAAATTTGATAATCATTCTCAACAACACACTGCTGAATGGTGTCAGCATCGGTATTCAGTGATCCAGATCAAATTCACCTTGCCTACAAATAGGTAAGCTCAGTACATAGTCACTCAGCGTTACTTGAAGACAAAACGTTCAGTGATAGAGGCGATTTAAAAGATATCGACTTTACCCGGTGCTTCACAACTGAAAGCTCTTTGAGCAAATAAAGAGACAAAGACAACACATTGAGATCTTTAGCATTAATTAGTTTCTCACGGTGACTGATAGCAGGTCTATACTAGTCTTTGGCAGATTATTTACTAAAAGAGTTTAACTTTATCAGGAGAGCATTATGGCTGTAACAAATGTCGCTGAACTAAACGCACTCGTAGCACGAGTCAAGAAGGCACAGCGCGAATATGCCAACTTCAGTCAAGAACAAGTAGATAAGATTTTCGCTGCCGCCGCCCTGGCTGCTGCCGATTCTCGAATTCTCCTTGCCAAACTGGCTGTTGAAGAATCCGGAATGGGTATCGTCGAAGACAAAGTGATCAAAAACCACTTCGCCTCTGAATATATCTACAATGCTTACAAAGATGAAAAGACCTGTGGCATTCTGGGTCAGGATGATACTTTCGGTACCATCACTATCGCTGAGCCAATCGGCCTGATCTGCGGTATTGTTCCAACCACCAACCCAACTTCTACTGCGATTTTCAAAGCGCTTATTAGCCTGAAAACCCGTAACGGCATCATCTTCTCCCCGCACCCACGTGCAAAAAATGCGACCAACAAAGCTGCTGATATCGTGCTGCAAGCCGCTATCGCTGCAGGTGCACCAAAAGACATCATTGGCTGGATTGATGAACCAAGTGTAGAACTGTCTAACCAATTAATGCATCACCCTGACCTGAACCTGATTCTGGCAACCGGTGGTCCTGGCATGGTTAAAGCCGCATACAGCTCTGGTAAACCAGCGATCGGTGTAGGTGCAGGTAACACCCCAGTTGTTGTTGACGAAACTGCCGACATCAAACGTGTTGTCGCTTCTGTTCTGATGTCTAAAACCTTCGATAACGGCGTAATCTGTGCTTCTGAACAGTCCATTATCGTCGTTGATTCTGCTTATAACGCAGTTCGTGAACGTTTTGCTTCCCACGGCGGCTACATGCTGCAGGGCAAAGAGCTGAAAGCGGTTTCTGATATCATCCTTAAAAACGGTGGCCTCAACGCTGCTATCGTAGGTCAGCCAGCAGTGAAAATTGCTGAAATGGCCGGCATCAAAGTTCCTGCTAACACCAAAGTGTTAATCGGCGAAGTCAGTGTTGTTGACGAATCTGAACCGTTTGCACACGAAAAACTGTCCCCTACCCTGGCAATGTACCGCGCTAAAGATTTCGAAGATGCGGTAAACAAAGCTGAGAAACTGGTAGAAATGGGCGGTATCGGCCACACATCTTGTCTGTACACAGACCAGGACAACCAACCAGAACGTGTGAACTATTTTGGCAACAAAATGAAAACCGCACGTATCCTGATCAACACCCCGGCTTCACAGGGTGGTATCGGTGACCTGTATAACTTCAAACTTGCTCCGTCTCTGACGCTGGGTTGCGGTTCATGGGGTGGTAACTCCATCTCTGAAAACGTCGGTCCTAAACACTTGATCAACAAGAAAACTGTAGCGAAGCGAGCAGAAAACATGTTGTGGCATAAACTTCCGAAATCAATCTACTTCCGCCGTGGCTCACTGCCAATCGCGCTGGAAGAAGTGGCAACGGATGGAGCGAAACGCGCTTTCATCGTGACTGACCGTTACCTGTTCAACAACGGCTATGCTGACCAGATCACCAGCGTTCTGAAAGGTCACGGCATTGAAACTGAAGTGTTCTTCGAAGTTGAAGCGGATCCAACTCTGAGCATCGTTCGTAAAGGTGCTGAGCAAATGAATTCCTTCAAACCAGACGTTATCATCGCTCTGGGTGGCGGTTCCCCAATGGACGCCGCGAAGATCATGTGGGTTCTGTACGAACACCCGGACACTCAGTTTGAAGATTTGGCGCTGCGCTTTATGGATATCCGTAAACGTATCTACAAATTCCCGAAAATGGGCGTGAAAGCGAAAATGATTGCCGTCACCACCACTTCCGGTACAGGTTCTGAAGTGACTCCGTTCGCTGTTGTCACCGACGATGCAACCGGTCAGAAATATCCACTGGCTGACTATGCGCTGACACCTGATATGGCTATCGTTGACGCAAACCTCGTCATGAACATGCCTAAATCACTGTGCGCCTTCGGTGGTCTGGATGCGGTGACTCACGCACTTGAAGCTTACGTTTCTGTACTGGCTAACGAATATTCTGACGGTCAGGCTCTGCAGGCCCTGAAATTGCTGAAAGAAAACCTGCCAGCCAGCTACAAAGACGGTGCTAAAAACCCAGTTGCTCGTGAACGTGTTCACAATGCGGCAACTATCGCGGGTATCGCGTTTGCCAACGCCTTCCTGGGGGTTTGCCACTCAATGGCCCACAAACTGGGTTCTGAGTTCCATATCCCACACGGCCTTGCTAACGCCATGTTGATTTCTAACGTGATTCGCTACAACGCCAACGATAACCCAACTAAACAGACTGCTTTCAGTCAGTATGACCGCCCGCAAGCGCGTCGTCGTTACGCAGAAGTCGCTGACCATCTGGGTCTGGGTGCTCCTGGTGACCGTACTGCACAGAAAATTGCAAAACTGCTGAACTGGTTGGATGAAATCAAAGCGGAACTCGGCATCCCAACGTCTATCCGTGAAGCTGGCGTTCAGGAAGCAGACTTCCTGGCTAAAGTAGATAAACTGTCTGAAGATGCGTTCGATGATCAGTGTACCGGTGCTAACCCACGTTACCCTCTGATTGCAGAACTGAAACAGATTCTGATGGATACCTACTACGGTCGCGAATTCAGCGAAGAAGTTGCTGAAGAAGTGGTTGTTGCAGCGCCTAAAGCTGAGAAGAAAACCAGCAAAAAATAATCTGCTGAGATTCTGAAATAAAAAACCCGCCGGAAGGCGGGTTTTTTATTTCAGGGAACAAAGTTGGCTAAACGGTTTATCCTGACGACATCACCCTTTCCAGACGAGCTGTAATGGCCTCAGACGGACGTTAGGTCATCCTTCGTGTCAATAGCTGCCATCGCCTCTTTGTAATGCTTACGGCACACTGAAACGTAACTTTCATCCCCGCCAATAACAACCTGCGCGCCATCGTGAAGCGCGTTGCCATTTTCATCTAAACGCAGATTACGGTTTGCCTTACGGCCACAATGGCAAATCGTTTTGAGCTCAACCAGCTTGTCCGCCCAGGCCAGTAAATATTCACTGCCCTCAAAAAGCTCGCCACGGAAATCCGTCCGCAGCCCATAACAAAGCACAGGAACATCCAGATCATCTACAACGTCTGTGAGCTGCGATACCTGCGACTTGGTAAGGAACTGGCACTCATCTATCAAAACGCAGCTCAGACGCTGTGAGCGGTTCTCCTGCGCTATCAGATTAAAGAGCTCAGTGTCTTTATTATAAAGCTCTGCATCGGACGACAGCCCGATACGGGAGCTGACTTTCCCGACGCCAAAACGATGATCTAATTCAGCAGTCAGTACCAGCGTACGCATACCACGTTCTTGATAATTATATGAAGATTGCAACAACGAGGTAGACTTACCGGCATTCATTGCCGAGTAATAAAAATAAAGCTGAGCCATGAAACAGTGACCCCATATTGTATTGGATGGCATAAAATTTCGGCGGCTATTGTACCACACGCCAGCCAGCCTATAACAATAAGTAGAAAGGGATTCTCCCCTTCCGGTCGATGTGACATTGCATTTGAAAAAAACACAGAAACTTACAAACAGAGATTATAAAAGCATTAGATGATAATTAGTTAACGTTACTCATTACCGGCGGATGTACTCCTTATATGTTACAGGATCGGCATAATTGAATTGTCTATACATTAATGGGTGATCCCATGGAGATCCAATGTATTGATCATTCACCGCGCAGGATCTTCGCGCTCTCTTTTGCCATATCTTTACATTGAATGTCTTCACTTATCCTTTAATTTTGTGAACAATCGCATGCTTATAAAACTCCTTATGAAAAGCAACAATAACCCCTGGCAAAGTATTGAAACGCGGGTTATGACCCCCAGATAAATAGCCGGTCTGGCCCCAACTATATTTTGATACGATAAACATTGTTTGCTTTAAATGCGTAAATTAAGGTCAGGCAAACAAATTGGCTATTGCAGAATAGCAAAGAGCATTCTATTATTAACCAAACGCCCCCCACCAATATAATTCGAGACTAGTATAATGAGCGAAGCATTAAAGATTCTGAACAACATCCGTACTCTGCGTGCGCAAGCAAGAGAATGCACTCTGGAAACTCTGGAAGAGATGCTGGAAAAATTAGAAGTTGTTGTGAACGAGCGTCGCGAAGAAGATTCTCAGGCAGCTGCTGAGATTGAAGAGCGCACACGTAAACTGCAACAATATCGCGAAATGCTGATTGCTGACGGTATTGATCCTAACGAATTGCTGCAAACTATGGCTGCTACTAAAGCAACCGGTAAAGCAAAACGTGCAGCACGTCCTGCTAAATACAAATACGTTGATGAGAACGGCGAAAACAAAACCTGGACCGGCCAGGGCCGTACTCCTGCTGTAATCAAGAAAGCAATCGAAGAGCAAGGTAAATCACTGGACGATTTCCTGCTGTAATTGTCCTTATTAACAGCAATGTTAATACAAAAAGCCCGTCATCACTGACGGGCTTTTTTTTACTTTTAAAATCGCGCGTTTTCTCATTCGCAATTCACGCTTTTAAAACTATGCTAAGCAGTAAATTAGGATGATTAAATAACCATCAGAATAAGCTGAATTCATAAAAAAGGCCGCCCGCGGGCAGCCTTCAGTGAAAAAACATACTCAGACCTGATAGAACCCGCGATACCAGTCAACAAAGTTCTGCACGCCCTGCTCTACCGGTGTTTCAGGCTTAAAGTTAATAGCCTTATACAACGGCGCTGTATCAGCGCTGGTGTCTTTTACATCACCTGGCTGCATTGGCAGCAGGTTTTTATCCGCCGCCGTGCCCAGAGCCTTCTCCAGCGCGCTGATATACGTCATCAGCTTAACCGGATTGTTATTACCGATATTATAAACAGCGTATGGCGCAGAGCTGCTTGCCGGAGAACCGTCTTCTACCGTCCACTCTGCATCAGGCTGCGGGATAACATCCTGCAAGCGCACAATCGATTCGGCGATATCATCGATATAAGTGAAGTCACGGTACATTTCGCCGCGGTTATAAACATCAATGCTCTGCCCGGCTATCATGGCTTTGGTAAATTTAAACAATGCCATATCCGGGCGGCCCCACGGACCGTATACGGTAAAGAATCGTAATCCGGTCGTAGGAATGCCATAAAGATGTGAATAAGTGTGAGCCATTAATTCGTTGGCTTTTTTGGTCGCGGCATATAATGAAACCGGATGATCTACAGAATCTTCCGTCGAGAAAGGCTGTTTTTTGTTCAGGCCATAAACCGAGCTGGAAGAGGCATACAACAAATGCCCGACGTTATTATGACGACAACCTTCAAGAACGTTAACAAAACCGATGAGGTTAGAATCGGCATACGCTAAAGGGTTTTCGATGGAATATCGGACACCAGCCTGCGCAGCCAAATGAATAACGCGCTCAAAACGCTGTTCTGCAAACAATGCCGCCATACCTTCACGGTCAGCCAAATCCAGCTTAATAAAGGTAAAGCCGTCTTTATTCTCAAGCTGAGCGAGCCGGGCAAGTTTGAGATTGACGTCATAATAGTCATTCAGATTATCAAGACCGACAACTGAATGGCCTGCCGCCAGCAAACGTTGTGACACAAAGAACCCAATAAAGCCCGCTGCGCCGGTTACCAGATATTTCATGAAGTCTCCTTACAAAACGGGATTGATTGATGCACCACGGCCAATGCCATAGTAAGTAAATCCACGTTTTTCCAAACGTTCCGGATCGTATAAATTACGACCGTCAAAAATGACCGGCTCTTTCAATGCCTTTTTAATGGCATCAAAGTCTGGCGCGCGGAAATTCTGCCACTCGGTACAAATAATCAACGCATCGGCATTTTGTAATGCGGACTCTTTTGTCCCCATCAATTCCAGATCGTCACGCTGACCGTAAATACGCTGAGTTTCATTCATCGCTTCCGGGTCATACGCTTTGATTTTTGCACCGGCAGCCCAAAGCTGTTCCATTAATACACGGCTGGATGCTTCACGCATGTCGTCGGTATTTGGTTTGAATGACAGGCCCCAAAGCGCAAATGTTTTGCCTTTCAGATCATCACCAAAGTGGCGCTGAATGAACGTTGGCAATTTATATTTTTGCTGATAATTGACCTGCTCAACGGCCTGAAGCAGTTTTGGCTGGTAGCCAATGTGTTCAGCTGTACGGATCAGCGCCTGAACGTCTTTCGGGAAACAGGAACCGCCGTAACCGCAGCCAGGATAAATAAAGTGGTAACCAATGCGGGAATCAGAACCAATGCCCTGACGCACTTTTTCGATATCTGCACCCAACATTTCGGCCAGATTGGACATCTCATTCATAAAGCTGATTTTGGTTGCCAGCATACAGTTTGCAGCGTATTTGGTCAGCTCTGCGCTGCGGATATCCATCAGGATCATACGATCGTGATTGCGGTTGAATGGCTCGTACAGCTCGCGGATAGGGTCAATGGCATCCGGATTATCCGTGCCAATAACGATACGCTCAGGTCGCATACAGTCAGCCACTGCCGCGCCTTCTTTGAGGAATTCAGGGTTGGACACCACGTTAAAATCGATATCAACACCGCGTTCTTTTAGTTTCTCCGTCATCACGGCGCGAACTTTATCGGCGGTGCCAACAGGAACGGTGGACTTATCAATGACCACTTTAGGTTCAGTCATGTGCTCGGCAATGGTGCGCGCCACAGCAGTCACATATTTCAAGTCTGCGGAGCCATCTTCATCCGGAGGTGTACCGACAGCAATAAACTGAACCGTTGCGTGCGCCACGCCTTCAGCCGCATTGGTGCTGAACAACAAACGCCCCGCTTCATAGTTCTGCTGAACCAGCGGCGTTAAACCTGGTTCGAAAATTGGGATCTGCCCATTTTTCAGGTTTTCTACCTTTTTAGCATCAACATCGATGCACAATACTTCATGCCCGACTTCAGCAAGAACCGCCGCCTGAACAAGTCCGACGTAACCGATACCAAAAACTGTTACTTTCATCAGCGAATTCCTATTTGTTATTTATAATCAACGCAAAATAGACAGCCAAAATTCCGAACAGGATTATACCAGTTTCAGCCGCGCGTGCCGCTGGAAAGGCATATTTTGCATAAGATAGGTCTTAGAAGAAGGGGATAAAATAGAAAGGCAAAATAACCTGCGGAAAAAATACTCAATATTATGAAGACATTGTTATTAATGCGTCAGAATTTGCTCACTCAACCGAGAGCATTAATCTCAGACGTCCACCCGATCCCCACACCTGACACTGCCACGCCTCACAACGTTGACTGATCTGATTGGAATACGTTGCGCCGGTGGTGCCCAGCGGAACGCCATTACTCAGCTGTATCATATTTGTCCCGGTATTTACATTAGCGTGTAATCCTGCAGACACCAGAATGAGGTTTTTTTGTTCAGCGTGATAATAACCCAGCAATAACGGAAATTGTCCGTCGAGATTGGCTTGTTTGAATACATGATTCACTTGTTTGAGTAACGTCGACATTTGCGGTAAACGCTGATGCTGATTACTCAAATGTTCCCGCAACAAACTGTTGAAAATAGCGCGCAGTAATAATGCCGCGAGAACGCCATTTTCATTTGCACGCGTCACATCCAGGCAATAAAAACCCAAATCTTTCGAAGACAGCGCCGCAATATCGAGCACCAGACCCGGTTTATCCGCCGTGGTCAGCTGCCGGTAATTAATCCGGCAATGCGCCAGCGTTTGCTGAACGGGTGGCTGCAGCTCCTGCAATAAACGCTGTGCCTCGTTGGGATTACGGCACAGCGCTTCCCAGTCCTGGACCAGCGAACTCTCCTCCATCGCCTGCGAAGAAAACAGTTTGGGATATAAAGAAGAGAGCAGCGCCTCGCGTAAACGCTGAAGATCATTAATCGGTTTGAGCAGAACATCTTCGACGCCAAGCCGCAGCATCGACGCCACGTCGGTCATTTTATCGGTCGCGGAGATCACCAGAACGGGGATTTTATTGCCCTGCAATCTTAAGTTTTCGACAAACTCCATGCCACCCATTTCGGGCATCGCTAAATCGCAGAGGATGAGATCAGGGGGATAATCTTCGACCAGAGACAACGCCTCCAGCCCATTTTGCGCTTCTGTAAAGGTGGCACCCAGGGAACTTACATAACCAGCAAGGATAGATCGAAAAACCGCTTCGTCTTCAACGATGAGAATATGCTTGCTTGTAAGTGGCTTGTCCATCAGGGTCCCCCAGAATTTCTTATTCTAATAGTGGCTCATAAAGCCTGTTTCTGCTTGGCAGAATTGTCAGATTCCGGCAATCACATTTTAAACCATTCAGAACTGTCTATTTTTTATCAGGGGCAGCAAATGCTCTCTTTGCTTTTCAACGGCGAGGCGTCCGGCCTCAATCGCTTCTTCAGCGCGGTGAAAATCCAGCGTCGAGATTTGCGGACAATAAGGCTGGATCAGCACATCCGGCGGATCCCCTGCCATACGGTTACGTTTGAGCCGGTTTTCCAGCACCTGAATGGAGGTGGACATAATCTCCATCGCCGACGGGCTGACATTCGGTTTTCGCGCGTTTGGCCGGGTCAGGCGCTGACGAATTCTGTCACGCCAGCTCAGATCTTTCTCAGTATCCAGTGCTTCGCCCGTAGGTTGTACGGTCAGTAAATCTTGCTGCATCAGATGGGCGTCATGCTGCAAATCGACGGCAATCACGATATCCGCCCCCAAAGCGCGGGTCAGCGAGATTGGCACCGGATTCACCACCGCCCCATCGACCAGCCAGTAACCGTTATGCCACACCGGTGCCAGCAGGCCTGGCATGCTACAGGACGCGCGAACTGCCTCAGGCAAATCCCCTTTGGTCAGCCACAGTTCTCGCCCGGTGCTCAGATTTGTCGCCACCGCGCCGAATTTCTTCGAACACTTTTCGAAATCCGTGATGCGGATAATCTGCCCGACGGCGTTAAACACACGTTCGCCGCGCAACAGGCCACCGCGTTTCCAGGAGAAATCCATCAGCCGCAGTACGTCCCAGTAACTGAACGAACGCACCCAGCTTTCCATCGACGGTAACCGGCCACTGACATAGGCCGCGCCCACCAGCGCACCGACGGAACATCCGGCCACCACATCGACTTCGATATCCATGTCTTTAAGGGCATTGATCACCCCGATATGTGCCCATCCTTTTGCTGCGCCGGAGCCTAACGCGAGGCCAATGGTGACTTTTCTGCTCATCTGATGACCTTAATATTGCGCAATAGTGAAGAATCGGCCGGGAAGCGCGTTGTCACCCGGCAAGTTTGTTAGGTAACATATCACTTTGGTGCATTCAATAGCGCAACCTGCGCACCGGCAGCCGATTCAGGAGTTCCCGTGTCACAACTTTGCCCTTGTTGCAGCAACCTTTCCTATGAAGAATGCTGCCAGCCATACCTTTCCGAGACAAAAGTGGCGCCCACTCCGTCTGCCTTGATGCGTTCACGGTACACTGCGTATGCAATGCAAAATGCGAGTTATCTGATCGCCACCTGGCATCCGGACTGTCAGCCCGAACAATGGCACAGCAGTTTACAGGAAGGCTTCGCCAATACGCACTGGCAAGGATTGCAGGTTATTGCGTCGCAGGACGGACGTGATGAAAACGAAGGCTTTGTCGAGTTTGCGGCGCGTTTCACCGAGCCCGATGATGAAAAAGTTCATCTCATCCATGAACGCTCGCGATTTCTTCGTTTGAACGATCGCTGGTACTATATCGACGGAATTAAACCGCAGACAGGCCGCAATGACGCCTGCCCGTGCGGATCGGGTAAAAAATATAAGAAGTGCTGCGGTAAATAAACCGGCTGCTTAATTAATACGAGAATTCGACAGGATCCACACCCTCATGCCGCAACAGAACGTACAAACTAAGGTGTTACGCACCATTTGCCCTGACGCAAAAGGTCTGATCGCCAAAATCACCAACATTTGCTATAAACACGAACTCAACATCGTGCAAAACAACGAATTTGTGGATCACCGCACCGGACGCTTCTTCATGCGTACCGAGCTGGAAGGGATCTTCAACGACAACACGTTGCTCGCCGATCTGGACAGCGCGCTGCCTGCCGGTTCAGTGCGTGAACTCAACAGCACCGGGCGTCGCCGCATCGTGATTCTGGTCACCAAAGAAGCGCATTGTCTGGGTGACCTGCTGATGAAAGCGGCTTACGGCGGTCTGGATGTGGAAATTGCCGCGGTTATCGGTAACCACGATACGCTGCAAACACTGGTTGAGCGTTTTGATATTCCGTTCCATCTGGTCAGCCACGATGGCCTGACCCGCGAACAACATGACAGCGCCATGATTGCGCAAATCGATCAATACCAGCCTGATTATGTGGTTCTGGCGAAATACATGCGCGTCCTCACGCCGGGTTTCGTCCAGCATTACCCGCATCAGGTGATCAACATTCACCACTCGTTCCTGCCGGCGTTTATCGGTGCACGTCCGTATCATCAGGCTTACGAGCGTGGCGTGAAACTGATTGGTGCCACGGCGCACTACGTTAATGACAATCTGGACGAAGGTCCGATCATCATGCAGGACGTTATCAACGTCGATCACACCTATACCGCTGAAGATATGATGCGTGCTGGCCGGGACGTTGAGAAAAATGTGCTCAGCCGTGCGTTATACCGCGTGCTGGCGCAGCGCGTATTTGTTTACGGTAACCGCACCGTTATTCTGTAATCCGCGCGCCTGACGGTGCTTTTCGCTCAGAGAAGCACCGTTAAGGGCAAAAAAACCGCAAACGAACTTTTTTATCGCTTTCAGCGCTTTACACATCCGTTTCATTTGGTATTATGCGCCCCGTTCGCAGCTAACCGCTGTAACGAGAAATCATCCATGTAGCGCATGATGATTTTAAAAGAGTAAAGACCACGAAAATTGTGGTGGGGTTCCCGAGCGGCCAAAGGGAGCAGACTGTAAATCTGCCGTCATCGACTTCGAAGGTTCGAATCCT
>NZ_JAEMGT010000132.1:0-1393 GCF_017655185.1 Rahnella sp. ChDrAdgB13
AGGTCACATCCAGTACCCAGTGCAGGCTATTTTCAATGGACCAATGTTTTCTCACCGCTGCGATTTGTATTTAGGAATATCTGTGAAACTGCTTAAGTAATAGCGAAAATCAGACGTTACGCCATCAACATATTTAACACTGCGGATGGTTTCCACCATCACAATGTTCTGAACGCCAGGCCAGCCCCCGGCTTACGTACTAAAATGAACTGGCGATAATTCATTATACTCAAAACATAAATTCGTAAATTTTGTGGCGTGTATTTTGATGAAAGGACTGATTCAATCATTTGCTGATTTCCCTGATCCCCGACGCCAGGACCGAATACAGCATCGATTTATCGATATGCTAATCAGTGCTGCAGGGCGGAGAGTTTGCGGGGATAACCAAAGGCTCGGTTACAGGCTGGCTTCAGTACCCGGGGACTTATAGTCCCTGGGTTGAGGGTCCGCGCTGAGTTCACTGCCCCAGGTACATTGTTTCTGGATCTGGTTTTTGTACAAGGAGGCTCATAACTTTAATAACCGTATATTTTCGCCGGACTTTACATCGATTCAGACATTCCTGATGACGGCGGGCAATGCCTCTCATGCAGTACCGCTCCGCCCTGAAGAACAAATGCAGAAAAACCGGCATGCCCGGCTTCCTGATGGAAACTCAGGTGACATTGTTCCATCAGTGCAAATACGCCGGAAATATCGCCGGTAAAGCGTATAGGTAACGGTTTAATCAGCGTACCTGCATCATCAAATGACGGGTGAAGTTGGGCTTTTGGCGTATAGACGGCACTGGCCGTCTCAGAACATTTCCAGTTACTCTCCCAGTCTTTCGGGGTAACCAGGAAATCCAACCACCCCATTGTTTTGAGCGTCTCGATAAAATAGGTGAAACGAAAAAGTATGCTTTGAGTGGCCAGCTCACCCGCACTGGAACGGTAGATATAGTCGACTTTTTTCAGCAGGTTAGCAGCGAATCCGTACCTTTTACCCTGTGTCAGTAACCAGGCAATATCCGGTGCCACATTTTTTGGCTGCAGACGGCGTTTCTGAGCTGTCGTCAGCCACTTCATGATGAAAACATGCTGTTGCAGCGGGGACTGCGCTTTACCCTCCTGCTGTGCGAGACGTACTGCGACAAGTAAGCACCAGGCTAAGTGGGACAATTCGGATGTGGGACGGGTTTGGTAAGCAACAGTCAAGCTGGTAATCTCGTGTTCAGAGGTGGCGACGCGTAATGCATTGCTGATAATAAGGGAATAGGTATAAAAAGAGAGGTTGGGCCAACCGCCCCTCAGAGTGCATCAGTGACGAATTTGAGCCAGGCCTTCTTCTCTAAGCTTTTCTGCAATTGTCATCAGCGTTTCCTCATGCTGTGGCACCCGGGATGCCAGTG
>NZ_JAEMGT010000133.1:0-1658 GCF_017655185.1 Rahnella sp. ChDrAdgB13
GCCTGCCATACTTCCCTCAAAAATTGCCATTACTTATTAACTGACAATTCCTTTTGGGATAGGTTCTTAATCCGAGAAAAATGTGCTGGGTCGTAAAAACCTGAAAACCGCCACGCCTTAAGCCTGATTCGGCTTAAATATTTTGGCGCTATAGATGACCTGCGAATAAAACTAAGGTAGGGATTAATATTGGCTTTCGTGGATTTCCCTGATGATGTCGGAATAACACTGACGACTTTCTTTAATGCTGGTTTCATCAAGCGTAAATCCTCGCCGGTTAGCTTCTTCTGTCAGTGTTATTCTGTCGGTGCTGTTCAGCGTTTGCAGTAATTGCAATAACCGGCAGACAACCCGGTAGTGATAAATTTCATAATAAAGGCCGCATCCGTGCATCGCCTCATTTTCAATGTGCTCAATAACACAGGCTGCGCGCATGGAATCTCCGCGCTGACGTGTCCAGGGATGCTGAATAAAACCCGGTTTGGTCATAAAGATAACCTCCGCTAATTAACCACGCATGCGGCCAAATTTACTGATTATCTGGCTGATAATTGCCGGGTCTGCCGAGTCACACTCAAGTAAAAATGATTTTCTGGCATCGGCAGTATGGTCTGGCAGAAAACCGTGCTTGTTCTTTTTGACGATATTAAAGAATGCACGTTCAGCAGAATGGCATTCATTGCCGCCGCCGTTCCCGGTGGCTTTACCGTACATGCATAACACTACTTCACAGGCGTCAGCGGCCATGACGGAAGTTGAATATGACGCCATAGCGCTGAGTAATAATGCGGAGGGTATAACTTTTTTCATTTCGGTCACCTTTGTATTTAAATGAGGATAGCGTATTTGGATATGTTATTTACTGGAGTCCTTTACTGAATACATACCTCATGTCATTGAGATGAAGCGGTTTAAAATAAACATCACTCATACGGCGTATGTCACCGTGAATATCAATGCTGACGATCACATCAATGCTCTTAAGCACCTTTCGTAAAAGCACGTTGAAAGGCATGTTCCGGCAGTCGGGGTTTTCATAGCAGCGGTCAATGAGCCCTTCAATACATTCTTCCGGGCTGCCCGCATGCAGGGAGGTTATCAATCCTTCATGCCCTGAACCGATGATTTTCAGCGCATCCCAGGCTTCTTGTCCGCGAATTTCTGCCAGTAATATCCGGTCAGGGTTCATACGATAATTGGCGTGTATCAGTCTGCCAGACGTGACAATGGCATTATCCCCGGCATCCGCCGGATAAAAGAGATGGACATAATTGGTGTGGTGATAGAACCGGATTTCGGGGTTGTCCTCGATGGTGGTCAGCCTGAGGTGCCGGGGAATATAGTGTAGCAGCGTTTTCATATAGGTGGTTTTACCGGATCCAGTTTCACCGACGATAAAAATCGTCTTGCCGTATTCCACCGCTTTTTCCATAAAGCGGGAAATTTCCCCACCTTGAAAATAGCGGGTCAGTTCAACATCTTTGCCTTCCGTTCGCTCCTTACCGCTTACCCGGTTATAAAATCCCGCATCAATCCATGACTGATGCGTTTTCTGCCCGAATGAGGGCTTGCGCAGCGTAATAGACACGGTATTGCGCTCACAGGCCGGGGGAATAATGGCCTGAATGCGCTCGCCTGATTCAAGCGTGGCGGAAAGG
>NZ_JAEMGT010000134.1:0-7414 GCF_017655185.1 Rahnella sp. ChDrAdgB13
AGGAGCAGAGGCACGGGATTCCGCCAGCACACGCTGCGCCGCACGGGCCTGCACAACTTTTCGCGCTTCTTCGGGCAGGCAATCAACGTGATATTCGAAAGCTTTGGTGCCTTCGCGGCGGCGGCGTAATTCCACGCTCCCACCCGCCAGCTTATCTAATTTATTGCGCACGTTATGCTCCATGCCCGGCATACCCGGCAGGGAGACGCATTCCTTAGCTGTTAACCATACTGACATTTCATATCCTCCAGTTACGCGCTCAGGCGGCTATCGGACTGATAACGGTTAGGCCAGATCAAATCGGGCGAAATCCCGATTTTTTGTGCGATTGCGCATTCATAGCCAGGTACATGGCGATAGAAGGCATTGCGAAGAGATCCGGTGCCAAGGCCAAGTTCATTTTCAATTCCCTGCAAAGTAGCCCCTTTTTGTTCAAGTGCGGCAATGATGGCCTTACTTGACCAGTCGCGCCCTGGTGTAACGAATAAATGGGTCAGATCTTGTTTGGGCAACTGCATTGTGTGATCCTCTCAGGTTTATCTAAACCGATAATCAAATACGGTTATCGGATGCATTTAAATTTACTCGGACAATAAACCGATGTCAATACTTTGGATCGGTTTATTGTCCGATGATGTTATGGCGGAAAATATGAAAGAAAGTGATATAAAAACAGGTGGTTATAAGGAAAAAACCGGTGATGATGCAAAAAACCGAGAGCGGATTATTGTCTCGTCAGGAATAAACCGTTTTAGTGAGAGACTTAAAGAGGCCATGAGTGGCATGAGCAACAGCGAACTTGCTAGAAGATGCGGCATGTCTGAAACGACAATTCGAAAATACCTAAAAGGTGCTATCTATCCAGGAATAGACAGTGCAGCTATTGTGGCGCATGCATGTGATGTTTCATTAATCTGGCTATTATGTGGAACCGAACAAAAGGTCGAGGAAGTTAGTGAGGATAAAGAAGCAGGTAAGATCGACATCGTATTGCGGATGCTCTCAGATACACAGAGAAACGCCTTAGTAGACGCAATCTTAGAGCACGGTGTGACCGGCATCATGAGTGCACTCAACGGCATGGCGGATATCACGGACTTCTTGCAGCTCACTGAGAACGAAAGAGCGCAGGTTCTTCGTGTGTATGGGCAAATCAGAGAGGGGGCTGCTGAGGGGGATCAGAGGGCAGCGTTAGGAGGCCCAATTACCGATAAGCGGCAGGCTAGCTAGATAAATTATAGATGGGCGCCATAGTCTTGCCATGATCTGGCTGGCCACTTTTGACATGACCATATTCAGAAACCGTTTAAACGCCTTTCAAACTTATTCAAACCACAATCATTCCAACTCAAATACCGTTCAAAAAAATCACTTTTTAGTCATTTTTTTATGGCGAGTATCAAATCACTAAATCTCTCTCAAGCCGCACCAGTAAAGGGATGACGGCTTAGTCGAGGTTCACTCGATCAGTATCAAAATGATTACCACCCCACAGTAAATCGATGCCACGCTCAGCCCGGCACCGGCGGCCAGCGTAAAAATGATTTTGCCGGAAAGCGCTGGTTCAGCGGCGGTTGCAGAGGTTTGGGTGATGTCTGACATGATGTTTTCCTGATGAATACGTGTGTTGTGTGGAGGTCATGGCACGCATTCTTCACCCGAACGGTTATAAGTGGTAGCCTGTACAAAGGTAAAACTGTTATACGTGAGGCGTATGAACACACCACTCACCAGCGGTATTGACCGCATCGACTTAATGCAGACGTTCATTCGTATTGTCGAAAGCGGCAGTTTATCCGCCGCCGCCGCCCAGCTGGGCACCAGCCAGCCAACGGTCAGCCGCCGTTTGCAGTCGCTGGAAAAAATGCTCGGTGCCCGGCTGATTCTTCGCACCACGCACGCCATGAAACTGACCGACGACGGCGAACGGTGTTACGCGCAGGCCAAATTATTGCTCGAACGCTGGGCGTCGCTGGAAGATCAGTTACACGGCGCGGGAGATGAACCGGTGGGCACTCTGCGCGTGCGTGCGCCGCATGCGTTCGGGCAGGATCAGCTGATCGGGCCGCTGACCCGCTATTTACAGCGGTATCCGAACCTTACGGTGGACTGGATGCTCAACGACCGCACGCCGGATTTCCTCTCTGAAGATATCGACTGTGCAATTCAGGTGGGGAACGTTGCGGATCCGTCGATGGTGGCGGTTTTGCTGGCCGAAGTGCCGCGTATCGTTATCGCCACGCCCGAATTGCTGCAACAACATCCGGTGACGCAGGTCTGCGAACTGCCGAATTTACCCTGGGTTGCCCTCAGCACCTTTTACCGTAATGAAGTCATGCTGCGCCACGATACCGACGGCAGAATGGAAAGCTGCATGATTGCGCCGCGCATGGCGACTGACAGCTTATACGCCGTGCGCAAGGCCGTGCTTTCCGGTCTGGGCGCGGGCATTGTGTCAGCGTGGGTGGTGCAGGACGATCTTGCGCAAGGGCATTTACAGCGTGTCTTGCCCGGCTGGAACGCACTGCCGTTGCCTGTCTATCTGGTGTATCCGTATTCCAGCTATTATCCGGCGCGGCTGCGTAAATTCCTGGAAGTGATGCGCGGCGTTATGCCGGATCTGGCCGAAATGCAGGCACCGGGCAGTCTGAAATACTCTGGAAAATTGTGAAACAGTAAAGCGGGCGCTGTTTACATTTTTCACGCCCACTCATGGCATGATCGCTTCGGGATATTGAGGTGAAGGGTTTTCACCTGAGTTGTGTTTTGGAACTTCAAGCACTTAACGCTAAACTTAAAACAGATAACGCAGAAAAAGCGAGGAGTATCGTGGAAGTGATAAAGGGAAATGAACTACAGGTTGCCGACGCCGTTTATTCATTCCAGATGAACGGCGAGGGCGGTGTGAACGAAATCAGCCCGCAGTGCGTGGCGAGCGATGAAAAGCCGTGCTGGCTGCATCTGGATTACACGCGGCCTGAAAGCGAACGGTGGATCAGCAATACGCCGGTGCTGCCCGATACCGTGCGTGAAGCGCTGGCCGGTGACAGCGTGCGGCCAAAAGTGGTGCGCGTCGGCGAAGGGACCTTAATCACCTTGCGCAGCATCAATCTGAATGCGGATGCACGACCGGACCAGCTGGTCACGATCCGCGTTTATCTGACCGATAAAATCATCGTCTCGACCCGTCATCGCAAGGTGTTCTCGATGGAAGAGATGATCAGCGATATGCAAGCCGGCAGCGGTCCGAAAAATACCGGCAGATGGCTGGTGGAAACCTGCGATGCGCTGACCGATCACACCAGCGATTTCATCGAAGACCTGCACGACAAAATCATTGATATCGAAGACGACCTGATGGAACAACAGGTGCCGGAGCGCGGTCAGATGGCGTTGCTGCGCAAACAACTGATTGTCCTGCGCCGTTATATGGCGCCGCAGCGTGACGTCTTCTCGCGTCTGGCGAGCGAACGTTTGCCGTGGATGAACGACGACGACCGCCGCCTGATGCAGGAAATCTCCGATCGTCTCGGGCGAGGGCTCGACGATCTGGATGGCAGCATCGCGCGTACCGCGGTGCTCTCCGATGAAATCAGTTCACTGATGGCCGATTCCCTCAACCGCCGCACGTACACCATGTCGATGCTGGCGATGATCTTCCTGCCAACCACCTTCCTCACGGGGCTGTTCGGTGTGAACCTCGGCGGGATCCCCGGCAATACGTCGCCCTTAGGTTTCGGGGTTTTCTGCGGATTTCTGATGCTGTTGGGGGTTGTTGTGGCGTGGTGGCTGAAGAAAAGTCGCTGGCTGTAATGTACTAATTGCCTGAAAAAAGGCAAAAAAAAGCCGGTCATAAGACCGGCGTCGTTCGAATTAAATTGTGCTATGCATTAATTCTAAAAATTTGGAAATAAGACAATATGGAGCACAACGCCCATCGCTTGACGTTGCATTCACCTGCGAAATAGATACTGCACCCAATCAACAGTTCTAATGTTGATTTCGCTCAATCTTTTTGAGGTTTATGCCCCGCAAGGTGCATTCACAGGCACTTTTGCCGGAACGATCTCATTTTCGAATACCCAGGAGTCTGTCTTGCACACCGCCGAAATGATTCAAAAAGCGTATGACGACGCGACCCGCAGAACGCTGGAAATCTGGAATTCTCACCCGGAATCCGGCGTTGTCCGCTCTGAACCTTTCTACCATCCCACCCGTCTGGCGATCACCAGCGGTAACCGCGCCGGACCGGCTATGGCAGGGCTGTTATCGGAACTGAAAGCGGTGACGCAGGGCGACCCGCTGGCCGACGTCGCGCCGCCTGACGGCATGCATTTTACTTTTTTTCCCGTCACGCAGGCGCTGTATGACAAACCCGAAGACGCGCCGGGAACCGGTGAATTAATCGCTATTTTCAGAAAGCATTGCGACGGCCTTATCATGCACATCCGCGATTTGCGGCTGATTGCGTTGCCGGATCAGCTGCTGCTTGCAGGATTTCCTGATGAAGAGAGCCAGCGGGTCAGACAATCGCTGGTGGATGATTTGATGAAAACGCCGTGGGCGGAAAAAATCCGCGAGCGGTTTCCTCATACAGAGATCCCGCCGATTTTCTGGCACAGCACGCTGCTGCGTTACAGCGCTCAATACCTGCCGGAACCGCTGCGCATCTGGTTTCATGAAAATCAGCATCGAAACTTCGGAGCACTCAGCCTCCCGGTCAGGCTGGTGATGACCAACTACAACTGGACCGAAACGTTCACGCTGGTCTGAAAAGCAAAAAGCCCGCATCAGCGCGGGCTTTTCAAACGGTGACTTCCGGACGAAATCTTACTTAATTTCCAGCACGTTCAGACGTTCAACCGGCACAGCCGTTTCGTCGTCTTCAGGCTGCCAGCCCGCAGGCTGCATCGGGATCTCTTCACGGTCAAACGCCAGATCGCCGCCATCAACCACTTCGCCGCCATGTTTAATCCCTTTGAAATCAAAAAGATTCATGTCGTTCAGATGTGAAGGCACCACGTTTTGCATCGCGCTGAACATGGTTTCGATACGGCCAGGGTATTTTTTATCCCAGTCATTCAGCATATCGCCGATGACCTGACGTTGCAGGTTTGGCTGCGAACCGCACAGGTTGCAAGGGATGATCGGGTATTCGCGCGCAACGGCAAAACGCTCAATATCTTTCTCACGGCAATACGCCAGGGGGCGGATCACGATGTGTTTACCGTCGTCGCTCATCAGTTTTGGTGGCATGCCTTTCAGCTTGCCGCCGTAAAACATGTTGAGGAACAGCGTTTGCAGCATGTCGTCGCGATGATGGCCGAGGGCGATTTTGGTACAACCCAGTTCAGTCGCGGTACGGTACAAAATCCCGCGACGCAGACGCGAACACAGGGAGCAGGTGGTTTTGCCTTCCGGGATTTTGTCTTTCACGATGGCATAGGTGTCTTCGGTGACAATCTTGTATTCCACGCCCAGCTTTTCCAGATATTCCGGCAGGATATGCGCCGGGAAGCCCGGTTGTTTCTGGTCAAGATTCACCGCCACCAGGGAAAAATTCACCGGTGCGCTTTTTTGCAGATTGCCCAGAATTTCCAGCATGGTGTAGCTGTCTTTACCACCGGACAGGCAAACCATAATACGGTCGCCTTCTTCGATCATACCGAAGTCACCGATCGCTTTACCGACTTCACGGCGCAGGCGCTTTTGTAATTTGTTCAGGTTGTACTGAGCTTTTTTATCAACTGATTGAATTTCTGACATTAATAGTAACTCTGACTCAAAAAGGGGCACCAGAAGGGCGTGGTCGTCATAGCGCGAGTTTAGCATTGTGCGTTTCGGTCTGCGCGCAGCTCTTGTCTTCCGGCCGGACGGCGTTGTGGCGCGTATGATACGGATTACGCCGCCGAATGTCAGCGCGTTTTATAGCAGATTAAGAAAGGGAAGGTTTGGCGCTACCGGTGACAGCAAGTTAAAAGCCTGCTGGCTGACCCGTTTAATTGCTCCCCCACAGATTTGTGCTGCATGAATGGTTTTTTCTTGCCCAATCCCTTCATCTAAATTGCCGGCACTTTAGGGCATTGCCGCCGTTTCTCGGTCTGATTTCATAAGGAAAAATGATAGATTGGGATGTTTCTATAACCGAAATTTCTGCTACCCTGAGAGTCTAAACAAGCTCCTTTTGGAAACACCCGATGCTTTTAACTCTCGTTTATCGCAGCCATATCAGTGAACATGTTCACTCTGCTTCACTGATCGACATGGTGTCACAAGCCAATGTTAACAACGAACTTTTGAGCATTACAGGCATTCTGCTTTTCGACGGGATGCACTTCTTTCAGTTGCTGGAAGGGCCGGAAGAGGCAGTGGACGCACTCTACAGTATGATTTGCCAGGATCAGCGTCACCATAACGTGGTGGTTCTCATGCGCGACTATGCACAGTCACGTCGCTTCGGCAATGTAGGGATGGAGCTTTTTGACCTCAGGCATCATCACGAAGATGAGGTGCTTCAGGCGGTGCTCGATAAAGGAACATCTAAATATCGTCTCACTTATGAAGACCGGGCTCTTCAATTTCTGTGCACCTTTGTGCAGGCCCGGGAGAAGGAAAATTATCTCGAAATTCTCCCGGCTGATTCCTGGTCTTTCATCGCCGATGAACCTCTGAAAGCAGAAGTAGAATTTATCTTTCCCGAGATGCAGGACTACAGTTTTGCATTCCAGCCAATTGTAGACCCGCTGAGCCGCGAGATTATTTCTTATGAAGCGACAATCCGCGGGCCGGAAGGTGGCTCAGCGATGGAGTATTACTCCCGGCTGTCCGGAACAACGATCTATGAGGCGGATCTCAAATCCAAAAAGCTGGCTTTTGCCATGGCGCAAAAAATGGGGATCGGCGACAAAACGATTTCAATTAAGCTTTTGCCTATGACACTTGTCATGGTGCCGGATGCTGTGGAGTCTCTGGTTAATGACATCATTGCCGGCGGCCTGGTTCCTGAACAAATTGTGGTGGCAATCACAGAAAACGGCGTCATAACCCGTGAGGACAAGTTTTCCACCGCGATGAAACAACTTAAAGCCTCGGGAATGCGTCTGGCGATCGATGATTTTGGTGCGGGTTCTGCGGGATTATTGCTGCTGACGCAATGCCAGCCGGACAAAATTATGATTGATCGCAATATGATTTGTGACATCCATACCAGCGGACCGAAACAGGCCGTCGTGCAGGCCATCATCAGGTTCTGCTCAGCGTTAGAAATCTCTGTTATCGCGACAGGCGTTGAAAAACCCGAAGAGTGGATGTGGCTGGATGCGGCAGGGGTGTGTAATTTCCAGGGGCTTTGTTGAATAAATCGGATTTAGATAAAAGCTCCCCTCGTCGCTGACTTTCTCAGGCAATCCTTACG
>NZ_JAEMGT010000135.1:0-7921 GCF_017655185.1 Rahnella sp. ChDrAdgB13
CGCTACAGGATCGAGAATGTGGTGATCTGATCCTGATTACGGCAAAAAGTTCGATTTATTCAACAAAGCCGCTTTACGTAAGAGTCTGCGTAACAAAGAAATTTGGGTAACAGGCGCTGACCGTTATCGTGATCCAGCAGAGGATCTCCCCGCGGACTTTGCCACTAACCGGGCCTATTATTATTCCCTGTTGCAGGCTCCAGCCGATGCGACAACCTTTATTACTCAAGTCAAAGATAGAATGCGCCATTGGCTCGGCACGCTAAATAATGGCCTGCCAGATAACCCCAAAGTTCGCATCAGGGAGCAGGGGAAAAATCGTATCCACCTGACGCCACTGGAAAAACAGACTGAGCCCCCCAATACAGCAGCGCTGAAGCAGGAGATTGGCCGGCGGTGGGCCGATCTGGAGTTAATAGACATACTCAAGGAAGTCGATTTACGGGAACATTTCTCGTCGTTATTTCGCACATCTGCCAGCCGGGAAGTTCTTGAACCTGAGGTATTGCAACGTCGCCTGTTATTATGTCTGTTTGGCCTCGGTACCAATGTAGGACTGAAACGCATTGCCAGCCAGCAACCTCGCGTCAACTATGATGAATTGCGCTACGTTAAACGGCGGTTTATTCAAAAAGATGCTTTGCGCTCAGCGATTTCACATATCGTGAACGGTATTTTCCGTATTCGTCAGCCGGTCATATGGGGGAATGCGACGACATCCTGTGCCGCAGACTCCCGGAAATTTGGTGCCTATGATCAAAATCTGATGACCGAATGGCATGCGCGCTATGGCGGGCGTGGCGTGATGATTTACTGGCATGTGGACACGCACTCCACCTGTATTTATTCACAATTGCGTCGATGTTCTTCATCGGAGGTGGCTGCCATGATGGAGGGCGTATTGCGCCACTGTACTGACATGGAGATCAACCACCAGTATGTGGACAGCCACGGGCAAAGCGAGGTGGCCTTTGCGTTCAGCGATGTTTTGGGGTTCGATTTATTGCCGCGCCTGAAAGCTATCGCCCGACAGAAACTGTATGTGTGTGAAAAGGAGGATGCATCGTTGTACCCGCAACTTACCCCGATTTTAACCCGGGGGATCGACTGGGAACTGATTGCACAGCAGTATGACGAAATAATCAAATATACAGCGGCACTTAAAGTCGGAACAGCCGAACCCGAGGCAATATTGAGGCGATTCACCCGCAATAACATCCAGCATCCAAACTATAAGGCACTGGCTGAGTTGGGCAAAGCGATTAAGACCATCTTCCTCTGCCGTTATTTGCATGATGAGTCGCTACGTTGCGAAATTAATGCGGGTCTCAATGTCGTGGAAAACTGGAACAGCGCCAATAATTTTATTTTTTATGGCGAACACGGAGAATTCACCAGCAACCGGACTGCGGATCAGGAGCTATCTATGCTCTCATTACACCTGTTGCAAATCAGTCTGGTCTACATCAATACGTTGTTGATCCAGAATGTGCTCTCGGAGCCGACCTGGCGTCAGCGAATGACCGAAGAAGACTGGCGTGGTCTGACGCCATTGATATACCACCATGTTAATCCGTATGGCCGTATCGAGTTGAACATGGACCAGCGGCTGGCATTGGCCGCCTGATGGTGTCCGAAAGTAAGTGAAATCAGTTTCGGACATACACTATGATACGTACATCCTTTTCGTACAGAAAATTACGCCATGTCTTGAGTTTTCGCCTACTGCCGGGTCTCCATCTGGAGCCGAACGCTGAAAACCAGCGGAGGGATAGACGTCAGCAGAAAGGCGATAGTCTGCCCCTCAGTATCTACTGCCAGATATCAGTATGACGACACTTTAATGCAACAAAACCGTCAATGACGCCAGCTTCCAGCTCACT
This sequence comes from Rahnella sp. ChDrAdgB13, assembly GCF_017655185.1. Classification (NCBI taxonomy): domain Bacteria; kingdom Pseudomonadati; phylum Pseudomonadota; class Gammaproteobacteria; order Enterobacterales; family Yersiniaceae; genus Rahnella; species Rahnella sp. ChDrAdgB13. Next base: position 1,884 of record NZ_JAEMGT010000135.1, read on the forward strand.
TAACCTAAACAAACTATAAACGACACCTAACATTCCCCCCCATGCAAATGTAACCAAATTGTAGCTAATTTGGTTGCTGGATGTTACTTTCGCGCATTTGTAACACTACGTAACTATATATGAGCATTAGTAATTTAAGGTGCAATTGTTAATAGTTAGATCGGGCTTGACGATCAATCATTAAATATTGATAGCTTTTAGTTATTGGTATTACCTAATTGATCGTTGTTTTCATCTTGCCACCGTCAGGCCGCCACGCTATAAATACGCCTCTTTCAAACCTCAGCATAAGGGTGAACTGGAAGTTTTAGTAGATGCGGCACAGTAGATGCGGCACATCAGATTCGAAAATAATTGCAAATCGCTTGTTTCTTGTTATTTGCGAAGGGTTTTATACTTTTTATTTGAATTAAGTTACCGCTTTAATGCAATTAATGGATCCCTGTACTTTCCGATTTCGATATGTTTTTTGACATTGAAAGGGAGTTGAAATAATGCCCTATTCATCACTGTAAGCCATACGGAATTCGGTATTTATATATTCACGCCATTGGTCTAAAGACTGAAATTGCTGGGATATAATAAAAGTCATCGGTGACTTTATTGAAAAGTACATACCCTGCTGACTGGAGGATATTATCCTTGTTTTATTATTTCCGGGATCTGGTTGTGTATTTTTTAAATGAGTTTCTTTGTTAATCTTGGGATTTTCTAAAAATTAACAAGGGTATTTTCCTATTAACTATGGTCAGGAGTAATTATTCTCTGGCGGGGAAGTGTTATGCCTTTATTTTGTAAAAATAAATTTTATAGCGCAGGAGGGGCCGTACTGGCCGCCGCGATATTAATCAGTAACGGTGTTACTCCAGCTTTTGCGCAGGAGCAGAAGACGGTCACCAATACCAAAGTATTCCAGGTCAAACTGGGTGCCTCACGAGTGATATATAACCCGGACTCCAGCGGGGCGTCTTTATCCGTAACTAATGCGCAGGATTACCCCATTCTGGTGCAGGGAAAGGTATTTGCGGAAGATAAAAAAACAGTCGCACCTTTTATTATTACCCCGCCAGTTTCCCGTCTGGATGCGCAGCAGCAGAGCCGTCTGCGAATTATCCGTACCGGCGGACAGATGGCCGGTGACCGTGAAACGCTGCACTGGCTTTGCGTGGCCGGCATTCCACCCAAAAATACCGATGTCTGGGCTCAGGATGAGAACGGGAGGCCGTTAAAACCCACTGATGTCACGCTGAATCTGGAAGTCAGTGCAAACAGCTGCATTAAGCTGCTGGTGCGCCCGTCAGGCGTGAAGGGGGCGATGATGGATGCCGCATCCGCGCTTAAATGGCAACGCCAGGGCGATAAGCTGACGGTGACTAACCCTTCAGCATTTTATATGAACCTGTCCTCGCTCAGCGTGGGAGGGATGGATATCCCGGATAAAGACTATGTCGCTCCGCGTTCTTCCCGCAGCTTTACCCTGCCAAAAGGCGCTGCCGGTCAGGTGAAGTGGACAGTTATTACCGATGAAGGCGGAGCAAGTCGTCAGTTTCAGGCATCGCTGTAATCACCAGGGGGGGCAATGAAATATTTCAGGCTTTCTACTGCTGCACTGGCTATGTCCGTCGGCATGTTTTCATTACCGGTGCTGGCCTGGGAGTTTGATGCTTCACGTCTGGGTGGCGATATCAGTGATGCGGATATGGCGGTGTTTAACCAGGGCGGGCAGCTTCCGGGAACCTATCAGGTTGAGGTGTTGCTCAATGGCGAGCAGGTGGATTCCCGGGAGGTGGTTTTCCGCCAGCAGGAAGATGCCCGGGGAATGCCCGTTTTGCAGCCCTGCCTGAGCAGGACGCAGCTTTCACGTTACGGCATCAAGACGGAAGACTATCCGGCATTGTCCGGCAAAGGCCCGGACGCAGACAAAGACTGTGCTGATATCCGCGTTATTCCGGATGCCAGAGTCGATTTTAACTTCGGTGCGCAGCAGCTGATGCTGAGCGTTCCGCAGATAGCGCTGCGGCCTGAAGTAAAGGGCATGGCCCCCCGGGAACTGTGGGATGAGGGCGTCCCGGCGGTCCTGATGAATTACCGGGCCAGTACCAGCAGTGTGGAATCACGGGTCGGGAGCGGAAGTGTCAGTGAATCGCAGTACCTGCAACTGGAGCCTGGCGCTAACTGGGGTCCATGGCGACTGCGTAATTCGACGACGTGGCAGAAGAGCCGCGGGCAGTCCGGCCGCTGGCAGACGCCTTATACCTACCTTGAACGCGGCCTGTATGACATGCAGAGCCGGCTGACGCTGGGAGAGCGTTTCACGCCGTCGGAAATTTTTGACAGCGTGCCTTTTCGCGGGGTGATGCTGGGGTCGGATGAAAATATGCTGCCCTCTTCGCAGCGGGCGTTTTCACCGGTGGTGCGCGGTATTGCCCGCACTCAGGCGCGGGTGGAAGTGAAGCAGAATGGCTACACGGTTTACAACGCCACGGTGGCGCCCGGACCGTTTGCCCTGAGTGACTTTTCCGCAGGAGGCTCGGGTGGTGATTTGCAGGTTACTGTCTGGGAAGCCGACGGCAGTACCCAGGAGTTCAGCGTCTCTTATCAGACGCCGGCGATAGCGCTGCAGGAAGGCCACAGCGTGTACAACCTGATGGCCGGGCAGTACCGGGCATCAGATAACGCGGTTGATGCAGCACCGGTTGCACAGGCCACTGTTATGTATGGCCTGCCGTGGAGTCTGACCTTGTACGGCGGTCTGCAGGGGGCGGAACACTATCAGGCGACGACCGCGGGTCTGGGCATGTCGCTCGGGTCGTGGGGGGCGGTGTCGCTGGACGGGACCCACGGCCGCGGGCAGAAGAAAGAACATGAGAGTGAAACGGGCGGTTTCGGGCGGCTGCGCTACAGCAAGAGCGTCGAGGCAACAAACACCTCGATTACTCTGTCCACCACCCGCTATGACGCATCCGGTTTCAGCACGCTGTCTGAGGTACTGGACAGCTACCGGCAGGGAAGTCTGGTCGGCAGTGACGCACAGCGCCGGTCTGAGACAACCCTGTCGCTCGGTCAGTCGCTGGGCGGATGGGGAAGTTTCAGTCTGAGCGGTTCCCGCAACAGCTACGGCAACGGGCACGGGAGTACGGAGTCGTACAGTGCCGGCTACGGCGTCGGTATACGCGGTGTTTCCCTGTCGCTGAATGCGACGCAGAACCGCACCTGGAACAGCGGCAGTAAAGGGCAGGTTAACGTGATGGTCAGCGTTCCGCTGGACCGCTGGCTCGGCGGGTCAACCCGGGCGACGTATCAGATGACGTCGCCGTCATCCGGCGGCAACACGCAGCAGGTGGGGCTCAGTGGTCAGGCGTATGACCGCCAGTTGCAGTGGAATGTGAACCAGCGTCAGCGTTCGGGGGCGGTTAGCGGAGACCGCAACGACAGCGACCTGAACCTTGGCTGGAGCGGGGGCTACGGCCAGCTGAATGGCCGTTACGGCTACAGCCCGTCTTACCGGCAGACGGGGCTGGATGCGTCAGGCGGCGTGGTGATCACCCGCAGTGGTGTGACCGCCGGGCAAACCCTGAACGATACCGTGGCACTGGTGGAAGCGCCGGGCGCGTCCGGAGTGGCGATCGGGGGCTGGCCGGGGGTGAAAACCGATTTTCGGGGCTACACCACGCAGTCCGGCCTGCAGCCTTACCGGAAGAATATTGTCAGTCTGGACCCGGCTCGTCTTTCGGCGGATGCAGAAATAAAGCAGACGGACGTGACGGTGGTGCCGACGCAGGGTGCGGTTATTCCGGCCACCTTTGTCACCCATATTGGCCGACGGGCGCTGGTGACACTGATGCGTCCGGACGGCAAGCCGGTTCCCTTCGGGGCCCTGGTCACCCCGGAAAAACAGGCGTCATCCGGCAGTGGCATTACCGGTGAAGGCGGGCAGGTGTATCTGTCCGGCCTGGACGGGAAAGGTGCCTTGCTGGCGAGATGGGGAGAGGCGCAACAGTGCCGGGCGGACTACCGTCTGCCGGAAAAACAGGGGTCGGCGGGACTGTATCTGTCAGAGGCGGTTTGTCGCTGACAGCGGGTGCCGACTCCCGAAACGACCGAACAGAAACATTACCCGGAGGCCGGGCATGATGAACAGAAAAACAATGTACCTGATAGCGGCAACACTGCTGGCAGGCATGGTCAGCACTGCACAGACCCGCGCAGCAAACAGCCCGCAGCTGGTGTTGCAGATGAATCAGGGCCTGCAGGCAGGCGCGGTCAGAGACGGCACAAAACTTGGCAGGGGCACGCTGGTCAGCTACGACACGCATACCGGCTTTCAGCTCTGGAGTGAGCCGGCTGTCAGCACACCGCAGCCGGACCGCTATGTGCTGACAGGTAACCAGAACCCGTCGCATACGTTGCGGGTGCGTCTGGTACCGCAGCAACTGGCGGTGACCCAGTTGCCGGATACGCAGGGGATAACCGTGCATACCAGCGAAGACCGGATGGTTTTTGACATTCTGGCTGATGGCGTCCAGACGGTGGCCGCCGACAGGTACACCGTAAATATCAATGGTGCGTTGTTGCTTCCGTAAGGTCAGAACATCATGCACCTGTGCGGGCATATTTTAAAAAGAACTTATATTTGCTTACGCAAATATAACAAATAAGAACCATGGTCTTAGGGACTATTGGTGTGCGCACTGGCAACTGCCTGCGCGTAGAATAATTCACCCTAAGTTAAATAAGAGAGAGTACAATCATATGTTAATTTTTAACCATCCCTTAAAAAACGTATTATCAACAGTAGTAGGTGTTACTGCATTATTTACTTCAGTAGGGACGTTTGCTGCTTCAGTCAGCGGTACGCCCCAAACCGCAACAGCAACAATTGTACTCAATGAGCCCGTAGTATTCACTCATACACTCACGGCGACGGAGGGGGTGTTGGCCGGAGCCAGCTCAGGAGTGCTGGCAACGGGTAATGTGACCTTTTCGGCAGGTGCTACAGATAAGATAGCGTATACCTTCGGGGAAGGAACACTTCCTTATTCCAACATTGCTGGTTATATTGAGACCTATGTTTATGGAACGAATAATCCTGAAAACGAGATAAGATTAATGTTAGGATCAACCTCGACCTCGACTGGCTGGACGCGTCACGAAGCAGACAGCTTAATCCCATACATGTATACGCTCGGACCAGTCACGGACAACATGTCATCATACAGGCTAAGTATGCCAAATATAAATGAAGCACAGGCTTCGAAAGCCGACTCGTACGTTGTTTCGGTTACAGCTTACGCCTATACGTCTTAATGGCTAAAAATACTTAGCCAGATACAGAAGTAAAAAGCCGCCTTCTATAAAGGCGGCTCCTGTAACGGTGTTTAATCACGGCACGGGGTGCTGGACTGTACCCCGTTTCGTTTAAACCACAGCCCCATCCAGTCAAAGCCCTGTTCGGTTCTGCCCAACTGGGTTTTGCCGGGATGTTGAGCTGGTTCACATGATACGCAAGGGTCAGTGTGAGCATCCTGACGGGGACGGATTGTCCCCGGCTGAACAGTAGCAAGAGCGGCCTGTCCCGACTGAGCCATGACAAAAATACCCACTCCAATCCATAATTTCATACGCATATCGAATGTCCCTTCAATGTTAACATCATCTGACCTGCCCCCAGGATTAGATACGGTTCTGTCGCATTAACGCCGACAGGTCAGCAGAAATAGCGATGCCGTTTTTTTAGGCAGCCAACAGATAAAATTGTTCTGCTGGTGACAATCCCGCAGTTTGCGGATGGTGATACTGCCCTTTACGTATCATGGGTGACCGCAAGGATTCCTTAATTTTTGGCAATAAGCTTTTTGGTTCTGTCGCATTAACGGCAGCTGATCGGAAAAAGGTGCTCTGCCTGTTTTTCAGGCAGCCAACAGGTCAAATTGTCCAGCCGGGGAAAATCCGTCCCCGGCTGGATGCTCATACTGCCCCTTGCGTATCATGTGAACCAGCTCAATACCCGCAAGTATGGTCTGCGCCCGCCGGAACGA